>JAYWAR010000091.1:0-17274 GCA_043782285.1 Akkermansiaceae bacterium
AGGCAGGACGTAATTGAGGGGTGCGTAGGCGGCTAGGTTGAGCTTGCGGATCTCGTCGTTAATTTTTTTGATCGATGGAAACTTGCCGAGTAGGTCCACTGCCGGGCGGTGATTGATGGGCTGCAAGCGGTCGGGGAAAGTGCCGGTTTCTTCGGTGCCGAAGTATTTTTCAATGTGCTTCCGCGAGCGGGCAATCGTGAAGATGTCGAGGAGCTTGAAGTAATCGAAGCCCAGCATGTCCACCAGACGCGAGGTTTTGCGCTCGTCGGGCTTTAGGCGCAGCCATTCGTTGAATTGCTTCTGGGCGCGTTGGACGGTGCTGTCGATGCTCTTGATTCCGTGTTCGGCTAGAGCGGCGTCATCGCCCTCCGTGATGAAGGCGATTTGATTCCGCAAGTCGGCTAAGCGGTTGTTGACGGGAGTGGCGGAAAGCATGAGCACGCGCGTTTTGACGCCGGACTTGATGATCTGCCGCATCAGGCGGTCGTAGCGTGTTTCACCGCCTTGCTTGGGGGACTTTTTGTTTCTGAAGTTGTGGGATTCATCGATCACCACGAGGTCGAAATTACTCCAGATAAAGTTCTTCAGATCGATGTCGCCGGAGAGTCCTGTGTCACGCGAGAGATCGGTGTGATTGAGGACTTTGTAGTTGAAGCGGTCTGCGGCGAGGATGTTGCGACGGTCGTTTGCAGCGTAGAGGGTCCAGTTGTCCCGGAGTCGTTTTGGGCAGAGGACGAGGACGCGGTCGCCTCGAAGTTCGTGATACTTGATCACGGCGAGTGCCTCGAAGGTTTTGCCCAATCCAACACTGTCCGCTATGATGCAACCACCGAAGCGGTTGAGCTTATCGATGGTGCCCACTACGCCGTCACGCTGGAACCTGAAGAGCTTGTTCCAGACAACGGTTTTCTTGAAGCCCGTCGCGGATTTGATGATGGACTCTTCATCCAGCAAATCGTCGTTCTGCCCAAAGAGTTGACTGAGGAACGCGTAGTATAATTCTCCTGGAGCATGTTCGCGGGCAACTTCATGAAGCGCGGCGAGGAGAGTGTCTTTGGATTTTCCCGGGGCATGCAATGACGTCCAAGCGGATTGAAACCACGCCGCGAACATCGAGGCTTCCGCTGGTTCGTCCGTGGATTGAATCAAGCCAAGCGGAGGTGACGGAGCTAAGCCCAGTCCCTGCAACGTCAATGGACATTGGCCAATGATGGCTTTTTGTGGGGTGTCGTCGGAATTGAAAGGAATGAACGCGGATTGCGGAAGCGGAAATGGTGTAAAGCGGACATCGGTCTTTTGATCGACCCATTTGGTGCAAATCCGGGCGAAGTGACGAGCCAACAGCCGATTTCTTTGAGGCCGTTCCTCGGGGCCGCCGACAAGGTCGGATGGAAGGCCGTCGGACACCGAGAGCAACATTCGCGCTGTCGTCAAATCAGCCAGCAACGAGCGTATCTCTGCAAATGCAAAGAGAGAGAATCCGGATGTTGCGAGATCAAGACGGGACGTCGTGCCATTGCTCGCGTCAAGTTCATCGATGACCCGTTGTTTTCCAGAGTTGGGTAGTAATTTCATTAGCAAAGGTTTACCTAGCAGCCTGTCGGACTTAATCCTAGAAGGGATGATGATCACCCCTAATTTCACGGATTGAACTGATTTTTAAAAAGTTGCAAAAGATTGCCAGTTCACCCTATGACAGAGGGATAAGCCTTTTTTCAGGGTCATAATGGATTGAAATCGGGGCGGGGCAGGAGTTGAGAGCGACGCCATGTTCGACCCTATCTATTAAGAACTGCAGCAACTCCGCTCGCTGCAGCTCCGATCACGGCAACAGTGGCCGGATGCTCAATCGACTTCGCTAGGAGTCCTTTTGCTTCCGCTTTTTGTTCAGCGGAAACTTCACTGCGTTCGATGTTCTCGACTAGCAATTGGAGCGCAGTAACGATGCTCTGTGAATTGTTGTTTCCAACCTGAAATCCAGTCGAGTTACTGATATGAATATTCTGGGTAATCGGTTTGAAATCCATGGGAATCGGCGAGCCATCCCCTAATCCCTCAACAACATCTACGCCGAATGCATTGATCTCCACGTAGCCTCCAACCGGACCATACCCTCCTTCTTGCAAGGGCTCATTAAAAATCTTTCCATCAATCAAGTCCACTTTGAGAAGCTGCCCACAGATCCGAAAATACTCACCGTCGAATCCGCTGGGCAGAGCCGCGCTAGGGTTGGGGTCGTGTCTTCCAGTTTTGCGTCGGTCATACAAGCACTTCAGAACAAGTGCGCGTAGTTGTCTATCGGTCAGATCAGGCATATTATTTTGGTTCGAAATTCTATGGCTGGAGCTAAAGAGAGCGGAGCCTTTGAAAAAGCAATAAGCGTGTTTAGGATTTTCGGGGGCTACTGCGAAAATACAAGATTTTTGCAGCCTATCCAATATTGAATCAATCCCTATACACATTATGATCTATACCTACTACGTCGGGCTCGACGTCCACAAGAAAACAATTTCCACTGCCTACGCCCTCGCAGAAAGTCGCGAGGACGCAACCTACCACGATCAATGTACCGGGAGCATCGGCCTCCGTGACGAAGGTCCTCCAAAAGCTCGCAGAAAAACTCAAGGTCGTGTTTCAGCAACTCAAAGTCTGCTACGAAACGGGCCCCACCAGCTTGGTAATCGCCCGCCATTTAATCAAGAGGAGTCTCGAATGTGTCCTAATGTCGCCGTCAAAAACTGAGTGCAAGTCCGGCGATAAAATCAAAACTGACATGACAGCGAGACAGGCCTTCTGTCATAGGCCTTCTGTCATAATAACTTTCGTTTTTATATACGTTTCGAGGCGCAACATGAATCTTGATGGTTGAGTTTAGGTCTTTCTGCACCCTTGAATCTGAATCAATCGAGATGTGGCCGAACGAGCTTCCCCAAGTCGTGGTATTCACATCAAGATTCTCATCCCCTTCCCGGTGTCATTCTACTTGGCGCAATGCACAACATTTACAGCTCAATTTCGCAGGCTTGCTTCGCCAAGCAAAACCGGTTATTCTTCCTTGCAAATGATAAAATCTAAACCTCTATCAGCTTATCAGGAAACTCTCGGCATGATCTATTTTGCCAGAATGTTAGATAAAATCCGTCTCCACGCTGCAAGCCTTCTGCACGAGGACTTTTGTGACAATCTCGGCTCAGGATTTGACGCACGTTGCACTGATTTTTTACGCATCAATTACCAAGATCTTACGACTCGTGTTTGCCAAGGCAGTAGCAACGAGGAAATTTTGCAATGGTGCTTCAACCGCGGCCGTCACCTCAGCGATGGCGATATTTTCATCTGGAACCAGTTCCTCAAAAAAGTCGGATGGAAAGATCCCGTCACTGAAATCCTCAGCCGCAGAAAGCAAGCAAGCGGCTTTGAAGCACATCCTGAAATCGAAACGATGCTTGAGTATTTTGAATACGACGAAGGCCGTAAATCGACCTCACCAAACAACGCACCCAACTGAATCGTGACCATCCTCGAAGTGACAGTGAATTTCATTCATCCAACATCGCTCAGATTTAAAATCTGCACTTTCGCCCTGCACAATTCAAACTAAGGTCAATTTATGTTTTGCCGTCGTCACCTTCTAATGATCCTCAGCAGCTTATTTGTCATCACCAGCTGCAACCCAAAATCATCCAACACTCACAAAACTGCGATCTTACGCGTCGGAATGGATTTAAGCTATCCTCCCTTTGAAATGCAGGACTCAAGCGGAACTGCCGATGGCGTCGGAGTCAGACTTGCAGAAGCTCTCGCCACTCATCTTGGCCGCCCACTGCAAATCGTCCCGATGGAGTTTTCCGGGCTGATTCCCGCACTCCAGACCGACAATATCGATCTCATTCTTTCTTCAATGACCGCTACCGACGAGCGTCGCCAATCCATTGATTTTTCAAATCCTTACGCCTTCACCGGACTTGCTTTGTTAGTCCGTAATGATTCTGACATCCAATCGATAGGTGACCTTAACAAAACCGGCCGTAAAATCACCACCAAGGCAGCCACCACCAGCGAAACATGGGCAATCAAAAACCTACCAAATGCAAAACGGGTGGTGTTCGAAGACCAGAGCGCTTGTGTGCTCGAAGTCACACAAGGCCGGGCCGATGCTTTTATCTACGATCAGCTTAGTATTTATAAATACGCAGAACAAAACCGAACTAGCACCCGCGCGTTACTCAAGCCTTTCGTCGAAGAATCGTGGGCAATCGGGATCGCCAAAGGTCATTCCACATTACTCATAGAAGTGAATACTTTCCTCGACGCATTTCGCAAACAAGACGGCTTCAAAAAACTTGGCGAACGCTATCTAAAAGATGAAAAAAAATTCCTCGAAGCGGCAGGCGTCCCATTCATTCTCCGCTAAATGACGCATCGTCAAAAAATCGCAAATGGCTTCGTTGCGCTCAGCCTACTCGTAATCTTCGGCTGGCTGTGTACCACCGTGTTTGCCACTTTAAGCACCCAACCGCACGCATTCAAAGCCTGGGAATACCGCGAAACCTTGTGGCGTGGTTGGTGGATGACCTTAGAAATTTCGGGCGCTGCATTGATTGGGAGTATTTTCTTCGGTCTCTTATTCATGCTCGGCCAGCGATCGCCACTTGTGGTGCTGCGCTGGAGTTGTCGAGCTTTTCTGGAATTCGTCAGAGACACACCATTGCTAGTGCATCTGTTATTCGGCTATTTCGTGATCTTCGCACCATCAATCGCGCGACCACTGAGCGAATACGGTTTCGATGACAAACGGATCATTGGCGTGTTACTACTTTCCCTATTTGAAGGAGCCTATCTTGGCGAAATATTACGCGGCGGGGTAGAAAGTATTCCACAAACACAGTGGGAATCAGCACGCGCAGTCGGATTTAGCCCGTTTCAAGTTTATCGCTACGTCATTTTCCCACAAGCCCTTCGCCGCGTGCTTCCAGCACTAGCCGGTTTATTCGTCTCATTAATCAAAGATTCCTCATTACTTAACGTCATCGGAGTTGCTGAATACTTTTACAATACCAAAAATTTTATCTCCCGTTCATACGCAGGATTAGAAGGCTATCTGCCTTTGGCACTAGGTTATCTTATCCTCACCCTCCCTGTCGCATGGTTATCACATTGGTTAGAAAAACGCTTCCGCCATGAAACTTGAAGTCACCACCTTAACGAAATGTTACGGTCGAACCCGTGCGCTTGATCGTCTCACACTGCCTGTCGAAACCGCGCACGTCCTCGTCTTGATCGGCCCTTCGGGTGGCGGTAAAAGCACGCTACTGCGAGTGCTCGGAGGTCTCGAAATTGCCGACTCAGGTACCGTCGTCATCAATGGCCAAGCTTTACTTGCAGAACCCAGCATCCTCCAAACTTACCGCCGCAAAAATGGCTTTCTTTTTCAACAATTTAACCTGTTTCCACACCTCAGCGCCCGTCGTAACATCGCATTACCACTAGAAAAAGTCCACGGCCACTCAGTTAGTATCGCACTTGCCTTAGCAGAACAGGCGCTTGAGCGCTTCAGCCTGCTCGAACACGCAGACAAACTCCCTGCCCAGCTTTCTGGCGGCCAACAGCAACGCGTTGCTATCGCCCGTGCCGTCACTCATCACCCGGAAGTATTATTTCTCGACGAACCAACCTCTGCCCTCGACCCTGAAATGACTGCAGAAGTCTTAGAGCTCATCCAAGAACTTGCCGAAGCTGGCCAAGATATCATTCTCAGTACCCACGAAATGGGCTTTGCCCGCGCCGTCGCTGATCAAGTCGCCTTTGTCGCAGCTGGAAAAATTGTGGAACTCGCCCCACCCGCAAATTTATTCAATAAGCCACAATCGACTATATGCCAACACTTCTTGTCCCGCGTGATGCGCTACTAAATTTGAATCAATCCACAAAAAATACTCAGCAACGATCATAATATCCGCTTGCAGGAGCCGCCAATTGGCGTATTTAAATTTGAGATGAAAATAACTTTTCTTATCGCTGTTACTTCCGCTGCGGTTCTTCTTAGCTCATGCAATACGATGATTGGTCTCGGACGCGACATGCGAATGGGTGGTGAAGGCTTGGAGAATACTTCAAACAAGGTTTCAGGCAATAATACGAATAGCGGAAATCATTCGAATACTAATAACTCTGGAGCTCCTGTTTACTAAATTACTCCTCTTCCCGCTCCAAAAAAACGTCATCACTTACACAAGTGATGACGTTTTTTTATTAAAAGATTTTTAAATCAATAACCCTGCCAAAATACAATAGCACACACTAACGTCGCAATTCCATAACCCAAACCTGCCAAGGATAGTAACCTCCAACGCTTACAATCCGCAGTCACCCAGTTCACCGCATCACGAAATAAATAAGGCATCCCAACACAAAAAAGTGCACCCGTTAATATCGCGTAAGCGAAAATGGATACCAACAAACGTGATGATGGATCTTTGAGGAAAGCAGCACCTAACAGCGGAGCTGCTGCCATCAGTCCAAGCAAACCGAGTGCCCGGACCGCAAGAAAATCCCTCACACTGATACAAACTAAAACCAAAGAAATAGGCACCAGAAATTGTAAAATCCCCTTTGCATTATTGAACTCACCCAAATCCATCACCAAAGCACTAAGTTTGCCAAGTCCCGACGGTGCAATCAGTAACCAAAACCAACCAAGACCTATCCCCAGCAAGACTTGACCGATCACTTGATTCCGCGGCATTTTTTTAAGAAACGCTTGTGTCGGCCCTGGTTTTACTAACATCAGCGTATGCACACCGATTAACCAGAAAGCAAGCACTAGGCCCGTAGTGAAAAGTGACAAATGTTGGTAAGGGTGCATTGAATCCATGCGACCCCCGAACTAGGGCGTGTAACCAAAACATTCAAGCTCCAACTCACTAACCGAAATTCAAAACATCCTCAATTCCCCACTTTCCCACATGCCGCCGTACCATTAGAATCGTTAAAAAGCTCTCCACCCATGTCATGGTAAGCGGAAAATTCGGCAATACCCGGATTACCGCGGCTCGTCTTTAAAATCATCAACCTCACTTTTTGAGTCGTTCGACTCACAATCGGCGCAATGAAGTTGTGACCTATCGCACTCCCGTTAAAACAATTGATCCACTGCTTTCTACCGCTGTCCCAACACTCGATGACGTAGCGGCTGATCTCAGAAGAAGGATCCTCATTAAGTCGAAACTCATTAAGAGTCGTAGCAACCGCAAACGTAAGTTCTAGCCACTGCCCCTCTGGCTTTTCAGCCCTCCACACGGTTTCTACCTTATCATCGCTGACATTCATCGCATTGCTACCAATCTGCGTCGAAGATGCTGTGATAGTGGCTTTCAACGCAAAATTGACACTACTGCATGCCTGACTGAGATTTTTAACCACACAGTCTTCAAATTTTGTGAGTTTTTCCTTCTCAGGATCTGCAACTTTCATCAAAGACTCACCAGGTGATAGATAAAATCTACATTTTTTCCATGTCGACTCATTATGGTCTGTGGTGTTGAAAATCTCAGATTTACCCGTACCCCGCGGCGGACGTTTCGCCTTACCATTCAAAACGCAATTTTCGATAAGAATCTTTTTACTCGGATTCCCATCTGAAGAATAACAACAAAGCAAAAAACATGGCCCATCTGTATCGTGAAATAGGCAATTTCTCACTAGCATATTGTCACAATTACCTTCGATATCAAATGCTTCGCCATCTCCACTACCATTGCCAATATCTACAAAACCCCACTCGCTATCTTCAATTACCCAGTTCTTACAACGAAAAAACATCGATCCCGCAACACCATTAAAGGACCTAAACCCTCTACCGATATCATGCGTCACACAATTTCGAATCCGACCCATTTCTACACCTCGAATTCCCATTGGCCACTGATAACCTTCTTCAAATAAACATGCCTCTAAATTCATATTACCAAACGGATAAATATAGGACGCACTCTTGTTAAAATTATCTGGGCTGTTGGTCCAAATACCCGATGCCAACCTACGAAATACACAATTTTTTATGGTGATATCAGTAAGAACTTTGGTGTTTTGCAGCTCAAACGTAAAAAAACAAATACCAAGTCCAATCTTAGTTTTAGGATAATCCTCATAATGCCGATACATTAGCGAATCATGAAAATAACAATCTTCGATCCACATAAATTTTTGAATCGGACAATTATCGGCATATTCCGCATAAATCCCTGTCATGCAGCGGTTAAATTCAATTCCAATAATCTTATAACCCCCTTGATTGGTAAAACGAATACCCGCCCTGTCTTGCTTAAAATCTTGACCATCAATCACTGGCTTCGGCCCCTTACCATAATAACTGATGATGATTGGATCCGTAGCGCTACCATCGCCTTTCGGTAAAAATTCCTCCGTCCAAGTGTCACCACATTTTAGCATGACACGATCTCCAGCAATAAGAGGAATCGTCGAAACCTTAGCCAAAGTCTTCAACGGGCCAACACCCTGACCCGGTTCTTGCACCAGACCTGTGGCATGATCATCACCCGTCGATTGACTGACATAGTAAACTTTTGCTTGTGCTGAAATATTACTGCACAACATACCCAATAAAATTACCGTATATTGAATGGGATTCATTTTTGTTTATTTTAAGAAATTCAGGATTAATTTACTCAGTAAGTTTTTCTGAAATAATTTTTTCTCGACTCAACTTTTCAAGCCATACAAGAAGTATCCCAAGATCGGCAGGTGTAACTCCAGCAATACGTCCAGCTTGGCCAAGAGTTGCAGGACGAATTTCTGTAAAACGAACTTGAGCCTCTTTTTTAAGACCTAGGATAGTTGAATAATCAAGATTGTCTGGTAATTGCTTACCTTCTAGACGAGCCATTCGATTGATTTGGATTTGTTGACGACCAAGATGTCCTTCATATTTAAAATTAGTTTCAATCAAAGGCCAAAGATCTAATTGAAATTCTTGAAGCAACAATTCAGGTAAAATTTGCCATGAACTTTCACTGCGACGAAACCACTGATCCAGCTTTACCCCTTCATGCACTGCTTGACGCACAAAAGATTCAGCTTTTTCAAGACCTATGAGTTTTTCCTTAACCCGACGAACTCGTTCGCCCTTCGCAAGACCTATCGTAGCAGCCTTCGGAGTGAGACGAATATCTGCATTATCTTGGCGAAGAAGTAAGCGATATTCTGCGCGGCTGGTAAACATTCGATAAGGCTCGCTACAACCACGAGTCACCAGGTCATCAATCATGACTCCAAGATAAGCTTCGTCACGGCCGAGAATAAACTCAGGCTTACCCAAAGACTTAAGAGCCGCATTGGCCCCAGCAATAAGCCCTTGCCCTGCCGCTTCTTCGTAGCCCGAAGTACCATTGATCTGTCCCGCAAAATAAAGCCCTGCTATCCGCTTGGTCTCCAAAGTCGGTCGCAATTGCGTTGGCGGACAATAATCATACTCAACCGCATAGCCAGGACGTAAAATTTCACATTTTTCCAACCCTACAATCGATCGCAAAAACTCAAGTTGGACTTCATAGGGCAATGAGGTCGAAACTCCATTTACGTAATACTCCAATGTATGACGACCTTCCGGCTCCAAGAAAATCTGGTGTCGATCTTTCTCAGCAAAGCGAACTACTTTATCCTCAATTGACGGACAATAACGTGGCCCCACTCCCTCAATTACCCCACAATACATCGGAGATTGGTGTAAATTGGCTGCAATCACCGCATGAGTGGTTGGATTTGTGTATGTAATCCAACACGGTAATTGTTCCACGTGGAACAAGGGATCAGCCCACGGATTAAGAGTAAAAATATCGTCAGCATCACGATTTAAAGTATCCGCCATAAAACTAAATTTTGGCACGGGAGTGTCACCCTCTTGACGTTCACAGCGGGAAAAATCGATAGAACGAGCATTAAGGCGACACGGAGTACCGGTTTTGAAGCGCTCGACTTCGAAACCAAGACGTTTGAGTGCTTCAGAAACATGGGAAGTTGCATCCCCCATCCGCCCACCTTTTTGATGTCTTAGCCCAACATGCATCAAACCTCCCATGAAAGTTCCCGCACTCAAAATAACGGATTTACCTGAAATTTGCATTCCCAGCGAGGTACTAACACCCGTGATCTGGTCATTAACGACCACGAGATCCGCAACATCGCCTTGATGAATTTCGACACCGGGCATTGCTTCTAATTCACGCTTCATTCGAAACTGATAAGCCTTTTTATCGCACTGCGCGCGCGGTGCGCGAACAGATGGGCCTTTGGAAGCATTTAACATTCGCCACTGAATCCCAGTAGCATCGGTGTTTAAACCCATAATCCCACCCAATGCATCAATCTCACGAACCATGTGGCCTTTGGCCAAACCCCCGATAGCAGGATTACATGACATTTGACCAATCGTATCTAAATTTTGCGTGAGAACCGCGACTTCAGCACCCAAACGGGCGGCTGCCATCGCTGCCTCAACACCGGCATGACCCGCACCAATCACAATCACATCATAGAGTTTAGGGTATCGAAACATGGTAAGACCCACAACATAAGTCTTTTGCTGTCACGCTCAAGCTCGGAAACATATCTGTTCCACGTGGAACATTCAGACTTAGATTTCTTGTGTGGTAGATTTTCTAGCTAACTTAATTTTAAGTGTAATCAATTGGCATTTTTGACGGAACATCATAGAATTATTCTAACTTAAAAAATTATGGATTTAAAATTAAGTCTTACAGACTTTTTCAATCGTAAAATTTTGATCTAGCCGTGCTTCCAAAAATTGCCAATTCTTTGGCCGTCATGTATCGTCATCTTCCGCTTTGCCTCCTCGCAGGACTCCTCATTGGATTTCGAGTTTTAGGAAGTGCCTTGCCTCAGTCACAGCCAAATTTCCAACCCGTCGCCGCCTTATTTTTCTGCGGAGCGTTATTGGCTCCAGGTTGGCGAGGCTTTGCAATTCCATTTGGTATCTGGGCAATAACCTATCCACTTGCAAGCGGCTCAGGCTCGAACTTTGCTATTTTCTGCACTACGCTATTCGCGCTGACATTGACTTTTTTTCTAGGGAAGGCACTTCGCAAACGCGGTATCATTACGCTACTATTTGGTTCAGTTGCGGCAGCTATAATTTTCCATCTGATTACTAATGGAATTGCTTGGCTAGCATCACCAATTTATCAAAAATCACTCACTGGTCTATGGCAATCTCTATGGACTGGTCCTCCGAATTCCGTGCTTCCTTCATGGGTTTTTCTGCGCAATTTTACTGCCGCCAATGTACTATTTACAGGAATTTTCGTCGGGGCCCAACTTCGCTTTCCCCGGGCCAAGGTTACGGCACTGCAAGCGCTTGCTGCTAAATAAAGTATAGTTCACTCTCTAAGCTACTTTCTCAACGTCAATCATGATCAGCGCCAATTCCTCTACCCTCGATTTCGCCAATTCCCCGATTAACCAAGCGCTCATTCCCGAGCAGAAAATCACACTATTCACCCAGATGGTTCGAATCCGTAGATTCGAACAAGCTGCCCTCAAATACTACAATGGTGGTAAAATGGGCGGCTTTCTTCATCTTTACATCGGTCAAGAAGCTGTTGCCGTTGGCACGATTTCCCTTGGAGGTGCAGATGACCATTTCATCACCGCTTATCGTGATCATGGCCACGCCTTAGCTGTCGGTATGGGCATGAATGAGTGCATGGCGGAGATGTATGGTAAACAAACCGGCTGCTCAAAAGGCAAAGGCGGATCCATGCATTTCTTTGCTCCTGACAAAAATTTCTGGGGTGGCCATGGAATCGTTGCGGGTCAAACTCCCTTAGGGCTTGGACTTGCTTATGGATTAAAATACCTTGGTCGAGAAGGTTGCTGTCTATGTTACCTTGGCGACGGTGCGGTGAACCAAGGTGCATTCCACGAGTCGCTAAATATTGCTTCACTTTTCGGAATTCCGGTCGTTTACATCATCGAAAACAATGGTTATTCGATGGGTACCTCACAGGAACGTTCTTCCGCTTACAATGGTTGTCTTGCGCAACGTGCGGAGGCCTACGCAATCCAATGGGACGTAATCGATGGTTCTGACCTATATGAAGTCCGAGCTAAAACCCATATTGCAATAGAACGCGCCCGCAAGGAACATAAACCCACCGTACTCGAAATCGATACTTATCGATACTACGGTCACAGTGTTGCAGACTCACGAGCCAAAAAATACCGAACTCCGGAAGAAATCGAAAACTACAAACAGAATCATGATCCGATCACAGTTTTCGAACGCCGTTTAATGACTGAAGGTATTTTAAATGAGGAGCAATCCAAGGCAATCCACCAAGAAGCAAAAAACGAAGCCGCCGCTGCCGCAAAGTTTGCCGATGAATCGCCTGCACCGACTATTGCCGATATAAGTACAGATATTTACTGGGAGACTGACAACGACACTCCTGCTTCCAAAATTGGCCGTCATTTCTTCAACGACTGAGCACACTTGCCAGCCATTCCTGTAACCTGCAATTCCCATTCCAAATTTTCCATGTCTCGCATTCTCACTTACCGTGAAGCCCTCCGTGAAGGCCTCGATGAGGAACTCGCCCGCGATCCTAAAGTCGTTCTAATGGGCGAAGAAGTCGCCCAATACAATGGTGCCTACAAAGTTACCCAAGGCCTTTGGGAAAAATGGGGCGACAAACGCGTCGTTGATACTCCTATTTCCGAAGCTGGCTTCATCGGTATGGGCATCGGTGCCTCAATGCTTGGTGTCCGTCCTGTAATGGAATTGATGTTCTGGTCGTTTCATTCCGTTGCTTTTGACCAACTGGTTAGTAACGCAGCTTGCGTGCGCTATATGTCAGGCGGTCTTTGCAACTGCCCAATCGTTGTCCGCGGTCCAGCGAATGGTGGTACTGGCGTCGGCGCGACTCATTCTCACATTCCAGAAGGATTATTCGCCGCTTTTCCAGGACTTAAAGTTTGTGTTCCTGCTACTCCAGCCGATGCAAAAGGCTTAATCAAAGCAGCAATTCGCGACAATGATCCGGTCTATTTCATGGAAAATACCCTGCTCTATGGCAACACCGGCGAAGTTCCTGACCCAGCTGATGGTGATTTTGTGATCCCACTCGGTGTCGCGGAAATCAAACGTCTGGGCTCCGATGTTTCACTCATCGCTCATGGTCGCTCGGTCATCCAAGCACTGGCTGCTGCTGATATTCTTCAAAGTGAACATGGAATTAATGCCGAGGTTCTTGACCTTCGTTCAATTCGACCTCTTGACCAGGAAGCGATTCTTAAAACTGTAATCAAGACCAACCGAGTAGTTCTTGTCGATGAATCTAAACCATTTGGCGGTGTTTCTGCAATGATTGCGATGTTAATTCAAGAACATGCTTTTGATTATCTTGATGCTCCAATTAAGCGAGTTTGTTCAATTGACGCTCCTGCTATTTATTCGCCACACATTGAACATGAGCAACTTCCAAATCCTCGCCGAATTGTAGAAAAAGTTCTTACCTTAGGTTAGGTCCAGTCATTTTAGTTTTTTCAATCCACGAAACAGCAATACCGGATGACTTCCTAGGTCCCGAGGTCTTTTTGATTGCCAACTCAACTGTTTTTTCTAGCATCAGCGATATGTTTTTACGCATTACCACTCTTCTAACTACCTTGGTGCTTGCAATTAGCCTAGCATCTTGCTGCTGCATGTAAAAATCATTCTACTCACTCCATTCACCAAAATTTAACATGAAAAACCTCGTTCTTATTACTTCCCTCATTGCTGTTTCGCTCGGCTTTTCCTCTTGCTGTTCGATATTCGCTAATAACGATCAGTATGCAGGTTATCGTACCGAAACACGCCAAGTAAAAACTTGCCAATACGATATCATCACCAAAAAAGTAGTAACCCAAGGTAGTTCAAAGAGTGGTAAAGGCGGCATGGTTCAAATCATCGAAGAAAAAGTACCACACTACAAAACTGTAATCACCCGAGTACCAATCAAACGCACTCCTTGTGTTCGTCGTTATTGTGCCAAAAAAGATAATTGTGGAACCACTTCGGCATCAACCATTTTAATGGCGAGTGCCCAAGGCTCCGTCGGCAGTCCAAACATTGGTTTGATCCCAACGATGAAAACAATCGCTCCTTAATCCCCATTTTCCCAAGTTTTTCTTAGCGCGGAGGAGACTAAAAGTCACCCCGCGCTTTTTGTTTGCACAGCTCACTGTAAAAAGACTGGAAATACATTCATATTTTCTCATCCTCTGCCCGAATCCATCTCTTCTTACCAATATCATGTCTGTGAATATCGAAATGCCTAAACTCTCAGATACCATGACTGAGGGTACCCTCATCAAATGGCATAAAAACCTCGGCGATTTTGTCGAAATTGGCGATATTCTCGCTGAAATTGAAACTGACAAAGCCACTATGGAAATGGAAGCTTTCGATGACGGCGTTATCACTGAAATTCTAATTCAAGAAGGAGAAAAAGCACCAATTGGTGGAATTCTCGCCATTCTTGATGGTGATCAAGAAACACTTTTAGTTTCTACATCCAAGATTCAAGCGTATGTCCCATTATCTGAAGCAACACCCATCCCAACTGCGATTATTTCAACTATTTCAGCAGAACGAATCAAAGCATCACCATTGGCACGAAAAGTCGCAATCGATCTTGGAGTCAATCTTGCTGGGCTTATCGGTTCAGGTCCGGCTAATCGGATTATCGAGAATGACGTAAAAATTGCTGCAAGCTTATCAAAAAATCAATCATCAGCGTCTTCTGAATCAAAAGCTGCTGCTGCTTTAACCGCCGCAATTAAAGCCAAAACTTCTGCAACCATTTCCACCATACCAACAAGCCAAGCAATTGTTCCAGCTGCTAAAGATGGTGACACTCGTATCGAATTAAGCTCAATGCGAAAAATCATTGCTTCGCGTTTACTCACGTCAAAAACAACTATCCCCCACTTTTATTTACATTTAGAAGTTGATGCTGAACCGTTGATGGCTTTACGCGCCCAAGTAAACATCCAATCAGAGAAAATTCATGGTAACAAATATTCGGTCAATGATTTCATTCTCAAGGCCGTTATTAACGCCACAGAAATAGTTCCAGCGGTCAATGCTTCATTTGCTAGTGATCACATCGTCAAATTCAAACACGTTGGTCTTTCAGTTGCAATTGCAGTAGAAGACGGTTTGGTCACTCCAGTAATCAAACAAGCAGAATCTAAATCACTTTTAACAATTTCTCGTGCGGTTAAGGATTTTGCCATTCGTGCTAAAGACAAAAAGCTTAAACCTGATGAATTTGATGGCGGTACAATTACAGTAACCAACCTCGGAGCTTGGGGCATCGAATCATTTGATGCGATTGTCAACCCACCGCAGGCTGCGATTTTATCAGTTGGTGCTGCCATCGAAAAACCAGTCATTAAAAATCGTCAAGTTGTTCTTGGATTAAGAATGAACCTTGGACTTTCTTGTGATCATCGTGTTATTGATGGTGCTATTGCTGCACAGTTTCTCTCAGAAATTAAAAAATTGATTGAGCAACCCGCATTGATGCTGCTTTGAAAAACACCTTTTTTCAATTCGAGTGACTCGCAGCACGGTCAAGGCATTTGGTTTAAACCTCGGCAATCCTTTAGGCTGCGGATTTCAAAATTTTCCCAAACAGAAATGCTCAAAAATGCTCAATTAAGCATGTGAAAACTAAATTTACCACCCTCGACGACGATGCGACCATAGTCCCCCGAATGTTGGAAATACGGGTCGCATCTGTCTCGGGAGACCCGGCCATCGCCTATCAGATGCACGATAATGAGCATCCATTCGGCATAGACCGAGAGGCAAGTGATTGCTTGTGAGTACATATTTGAAGATCACAAACCAGCAGTCTTACTGATGTGGTATACTGCATAAATTTTTTTGTAAAAGTGACTTCTGACTTTGGCTGAAAGGTGGTTTTCTAGGTTTCGTTTACGGGTTGTTAAGAGAGCGTGAGGTAGGTTTTGCCGGTTTCTTAAGTTTCTGAGATTTCGGTCAAAACTCCGGTAACTAGTCGCAACAAAGATTGCTCGTTGAAGAAAAATCAACCGACTTAATTATGCCATTTAATCTGGCTATCAAGAATCTCGTAGGCATTTGAGGTGCGGATTATTTGGTGGTGCGCTGCGGGAAGGTTGAAGACTGTAAAGCCCTCGGAGAGGTTGATTTCGGCCCACTTAGCGTGGGGTCTGTCATTGGCGTTAAAAATGGTGGCGATGTCAGTGGCCACTTTGCTTTTGGAGTCTTATTTAGTAATGTATTGCTAGGCGTTTTGTTGGAGCTCAAATTGGCAACGCTGCCAAGTAATAGCGCAGAGGCAGGCTCTGAGAACGGCGCACAGGCCGCTGTGAGCATCTGAAGTGACGAGGTTGGGAATGCGGATGCCGCGCTCTCTGAGACCCATTGATGAAGCTGCGCCAGTGGACCTGGGCTTCGAAGAAGGCGCAGAAGACTCTGAAGATCATTCGTTTGCCGTCGCAGCACACGCCGATGGCGATGAGGGTGGCGCAATCTTTAATCACACCGTTGATACAAACTTTGTAGTAGGTGGCATCGAGAGTCAAATAGAAGATGTCGAGAAGGAGGCGTCCACGCCATCTGGTGACGTGTCTCGTGCTAACATCATCGACATACAGGGTGGCGATGGAGGATTTGAGCGCTTATTCGCTTCGGGATCTTTGCTCGAAAAAGGCGGTGCGGAAAGCCGCATTGCTTTTAAGAACTTAGGAGATAACGAGCTGAAGCCTGCCCATGGCGGTCTGGAAACTGCAAGGTTTAAAAACTTTGGCGTAGCTGTCATCGACGTTGCGCTCATTGAGAGCAGCTCTAATATGGTCGATTCGTTTGAGAAGCATGGCGTCGTTGATGAGGAGTTCCAAGATTCTGGGGATGGCGTTTTCTAGGCCGTCTTGGGGAAGGAGGTTGATGAGATCTGGATGTTGGATATTCTAGTTCTATTCGTTTATGGCTTGTGCTGTTCTTGCTTAGCACTTTCAGCATCAAGTCGTAGACGGGCATCGACAATTCCGAAGGGCAAGAGACGCGTCGCAATAGAAGCAGCTGATTCCGCTACGCTCCATCAGCGGTAGTGTAAAGATTCGTCTGTAAAAGTCGGCTGCCAGTGCGGCGGCGCGCCGACCTTCCCCCGACCCACCGGGGTTGTCGGCGTCCGTCCAAGACCA
>JAYWAR010000092.1:0-2267 GCA_043782285.1 Akkermansiaceae bacterium
GACATCGCCTGCGACGGCGAAGCGTGAGAAGGCATAGTCTTCCTTGCCGGAGAGTCTGTTACCCGTACTCGTGACGTAGGGGATCTTGAGGTTGCGGGCGTGGCCTAGCAAAGCGCGCCAAGCGGTGACTGAGGTGGAGTTGACGTTGAACATGCCCTCCACTTCGATGCGGGAGGCGATGGATCTCCATGAGTTGGGCTGGTCGGCGTATTTGGTGAAGAGTCCGCCGGCCCCGTCGGTGGTGGCGCTTACACCGGTGTCCGCAGGGAGCGGGAGATAGCAGCGATTCGGAAGCTGGTCCTTGCCAGAAACGAAGTCGGTGAAAGTTTTTTTGAGGGTTTCGGAACCGCTGGGGGTGCCGAGATTGGCGGATTTCGGGGCGATGGAGGAGACGAACCAATCATCAAACAAAATGTGGTTGGCGCAGTAAAAGTCGTCGTGTTGGAGATCCTGGCCACCCTTGGAAGAATTGCCTGAAATGAAGACTGCTTTCGAGGGAATGATCGGGCTGGCGTCGCTGTTGCCGATGATGTTGAAGGCGTACGGCGGGATCGGATTTTCGTAGCGGAGATCCCAATTCTGGAGTTCGGCGAGTGATTGGAGCGGTTTGGTGGGGAGCTCTGCGAGCACGCAGCGGGAGAGTCCGTCGGCACTCTGGAAGCCGGTGACGATGAAGCCGTGGTTAGCGGCGTCGCTGTTGGGGTATTGGCTATCACCTCCACCGGTGAGGGGCGCGAAACTGTAGTCAAAGGGTGAGTTCACCGGGTGCGCGGTGCCCGGGTAGTCCCACTGAATGGTGGGCTCGACGCTGTCTTTGCCGCCCATTGCCGTGAAGTTGACCAGCGGACTGGTTTGGACGAGACCTTTGGCGGCGAGGTGGGTTCTGGAGGCGGTGCGGGCTCCGAAGATGGTGGTCAGGAACGGCTGAGGTGAGGCGCTTGCCTCGGAGAGAGAGGGCTGGGCGAGGCCGCTGATGGCGGGGTAAACTGCTTCGGCGACGGCGGGTTCGTAAACCATGCGGTAAGCGAGGACATGGCCTGAGGCGTTAGACACATCAATATAGACGCCGACACCGTCAGAGCCGGCATCATTATAGGTAGAGTTAAATTTCGCGTCGACTTTGATGAGGGCGGAGCCAGGCAGCCCATTGAAGTTCGCACCGTTGTCTTTTTTAAGGGTGAAGTAGTGACCACCCTGTTTTCGGAAACCGGGTTCGAGGACGAGTTGGGTGGCGGGTAGAACCGGGGTCGCGGTGGGGCTGAAGAGCAGGGCCTCACCGGGTTTGAAGGTGTAGCTGCTAGCAATTCTGAAACTGAGTTCGTTGACAGCGGTGAGGGGCGGGGTGTTGTTGGAGGAGTTGCAGATGCTGTTGTATTTGGTGTTTTGGACCCCGTTGACGTTGTATCTGAAACCATTCGGCAGGGTGCCGCCAAGCGTGAAACTGGTTGGCGTGGAGGTGATCGCCACGTTGTAGGGGTTCCAGAGGGTGAGTACAGGAGTGAGTAGAAGGCGGGGTTCAAAGGTTCCGGCCGGCGCTGGGGGAGTGGTGGCAGCCGAGGGGCCAGCCCAGTGGGAAAAGACCCATTGGACGCGGGCGATGATGGGGAGAATGCGGACCTTGTGGAGGAAGTTGAAGCTGCTGGTGGCGTCATTGGTCGTGATGCTGGCGGCTTGGGTGGTGATTTGGGTGCCATTGGCGGTCATCGACTTGTAAAGAGTCGCCCAGTTCACCAAATTTTCCCAGCTACTTACGGCTCCGTGCTGGTAAATGGGAAAATTACTCGAGCTGCCGCGGTAGGCCGACCATGGGTAGATCAGGGATTTGTCCGGTCGGTGGTTATTGCCTCTGACTGGGGTATTGTATAAGATGTCTGCGCTGGGCGTGACGCGGAAGAAGGGTTGGTTGTTCTTGGGGATGCTTGCCCATTTTTCGGTAAGCAGCGAGAGATCTTTGCGCCAGCCGCCGGTGGCGGTGTTAGTCAATAGGCCGACGGAGGAAGTGGAGAGGTCGTGGAAAAACTCGCTGGAGGCGGGAAGAGTGTCCTTGTCAGCGATCAGATCGGTCTGGTGGAGGGTGATGGCTTTGGCGGCAGGGGTGGCGTCGTCGAGTAACTTGTCCATCCGGAACGGTTTGGTATCGGCCACCGAGTGCGATTTGGATTGCACCGACCACCCGGCGACGGTGTCGTTGGTGGGTAGGTAGGGCTTAGGAATGCGGGCTTTTTGGTTTTCTCCGCCGACCCACCAAGCGAAGGCACCGCGCTTGC
>JAYWAR010000093.1:0-17198 GCA_043782285.1 Akkermansiaceae bacterium
TTACCCGCAGGCACTGAGAATGACACTTGATCGACTGCGCGCAGCAGGCCGCGGTCGGTTTCAAAAGAAGTGATCAGCTTATCGACTTCGAGGATATTTTCCGGATCGGGAATCATGGCGCGGCAGTGGGAGCTGGGGGGGGAGTCCGGTAGTTATCGACGGTGCGGGTTGACTCGGGGAAGGATTTTCCGGAGCGACGCGCGGCTTGAGTTTCGGTTTTTAATTTTTCATCAATCCAAAAAACGAAAACTTCGTGGGGATCATAAACGACGGGTGGACTGAAATGGGTGGTGTCGCAATCCGGCCATTTGACCCAGCGCCATGAGCCGACACGGACAAAATCTACCGAGTAACCCGGTACGAAAATCGCTTCATCGTGGATGATTCGTTGGAGTTTCCACGCGGCTTCTTTAAGCTCGTCTGGGTTGCTGGCGGTGCGGACTTTTTCGCTGAGCACATCGGTGTCGGCGCGGTGCCAAGCGAAGGTGTTATTGGTTTGTGGTTTTAAATTCCCTTGGTCGTCGATGGCGTTAGAAGAATGCAAAAATTCATGGAAATCGGGAACGGGCGGAATAATTAACCAGCTGCCGAAAGCGATTTCATGTTGTTTCTGCATCTGTTTTTTGTAAGCCACGGTATGTTCCAATCCATCAAGCCGTAACTCAAAGCCGCAGGTTTTCGCTTGTTCTCGCAGGATGGCAAAAATCCGGTCGATTTGTGGCATGGCGGGGTAGGTGACCGCAACGGAGAGCCTGCTACCATCGGGTTTCGTCAGAATCCCGTCACGTCCTTGCTGGGTGAAACCTGCTTTGGCGAATGCTGCGCGCGCCGCATCAATCGAAAATTGACGCGCGACAATCGATGGGTCACTGAAACTGACAAAGCCTTCGTTAAAGGCATTCAGGCGCTGATAGTCGCCGCGAAACATCACGTCGATGACTTTCTGCCAGTTCATGGCATGCTGGATTCCGATGCGGACATCGAGGTTGTCTAAGGGCGCTTTGCTGACGTTCAGATAGAGACCACGCGGGACTTTCGGGTATTTATTATAAAAGGTGACGCGTTCGATGTAGCCTTTGTGAACCGGCTCAATTTCGGATTTCTCATACCAGAGTTGCGGCAGTGTCAGTAAAAAGGTATCGAGTTCTCCGGCACGGAAAAGCTCAAACGCTTTCGATTCATCGCGCACGACCGTGTGAACGAGCTTGTCGGGATTGAAACGATATTTGTAGTATTTTCGGTCTTTGGCCCACCAATTCTTAACCCGGGTTTGAGTGATCGATGCGCCTTTGATGAGATCTTCGGGACGGACTTCGTAAGCACCTGTAGTGGGTGGAAAACGCCACTGATAGCGCTCGTTGTAGTCCGGACCATATTCGGCGTAGAAATGGGGTGCCGATGGGGGGATTGCTCCGGCGATCAGTGGCGCATAAATTTTCGCCTCCGGCAAGGAAACGGAAATGGTGAAATCATCATACATTGCAATTTGCGCGATATTTTCGCGGAAATATTGTTTCGCATAAGGGTTGACGATATTGTCAGAGACTCGGAGATAAACAGAAATGAGAAAGTCCTTGGCTTTGACTTGGATTCCGTCTGAGTAGCGCGCTTCCGGATCGAGGTGGAAGTAAATCGTTCGGCCATCGGCCGAGCTGGCCCATTCTCTGGCGAGACCTGGAATTAGCTTCATCGTTTCTGGATGGAGATTGACCAAGGTCAGGTCAATGGAGTCATAGAGATCACCGCGGAAAGAGTTGTTGGAGTTCTCGCCGAAGGGGCGCAAGGTTGGTGGAAATGAAGGGATAAAACGGCGTAAAGCTCCGCCTTTGGTGGCTGCGGGATCACCGATTTCTGGCTGATCCATGCCATTTTCCCAAACCAGGTTGGTGGGGACTTCGGCTGGGGTGCCGATTTTGAGATAGCTACCGAGGTCAACCCGAAATTTCAATTTGGTCTGCTTGAGACGCAGCGTTTGTAGCCGATTTTCGAGAGCGACTTTGGCATCGCCGACTGCGGTGCTAGAGTCCGCTAGCACTTGGGTAATTTCTTTGGCGGTGATGGTTTGTTGGGTGTATAACCAAGTTTCGATATAGCGGTTATAGACCGGAACAAAGGCGTCGAATTCTAGTTTTCTCGATATTTCGGCAGATCGCTGGCGGCAGCCAGTGACTAGCAGCAGCAAACCCAAGAGTGTGAGAAGTCGGCGCATCAACGGTAGAAAGTAAATTTTTTCGGATCGAAGGCTTCACGAATCGCCTCGCCGACGAAAGTAATGAGGACTAACAGGCCGACCAAAACCACGAAGGTTGAGGTGACAAGCCAAGGTGCGGAGAGGTTGGAAAGACCGTCGTTGAGCAGGCGACCCCAAGTCGCATATTCTGGCGGGAGCCCGAAGCCGAGGTAGTCGAGTGAGGTCAGTGAAAATACCAAGCCCGACATGGTGAAGGGGATTAAGGTTACAATAATCGCGACCGTATTCGGCAAAAGGTGGCGAAATAAAATCCTCGGAGTGCTTGCACCAAGGACTTTCGCCGCGGAGATGTAATCACGCTCCTTGTCGCGGTAGGCGGCGGTCCGCATCAGGTAGGTCATTCCCATCCAGCCAAAAACGACGAGGATGCTCAAGATGATCGGCAGACCTTTGAACTGATCTGGCACCAAGCTTGAGAAAATGATGACGATAAATAAGAATGGCATGTTGGAAAAAATTTCAATCAAGCGCTGCGAAACTATGTCGAACCAGCCACCGAGGTAACCCATCAACATCCCAACGGTGATACCGATCAGATAGACGATCGGTAGGTAAATTAGTGCGGCCTTGAAATTGACTTGGAGGCCACCATAGAGATAGGCAAGTAGGTCGTAACCTTGCGAGGTAGTACCCAGCCAGTTTTGTTCCTCGGGAATCGGTGGTGCGGGATGGTATTGAATCGCGCGTAAACCACTGCTATCGGAGGCGAGAAAGGCTTGTTGAGTGCCGTTGCCATTGTAGTGTTCTGAGAGGATTTGGCCGTTTTGGTATTCCGCGCTATAAACGCTTAAACCATCCATATTCCAGCCATCTGCCGGGCCGTTGAAGACTCCCTTCCGCATCGTATAGCGAAGGTGTATTTTTCCTTCGGCGGTGTCGAAATACTTGGCGACCAGTCCCGAGTAAGGCTGCTTGTTGCCGGCCTCTACGTAAATTCCCTCAAGTTGCGCAAGGGCTCGGGAGCGCGGCGGTAGGGTGTCACCTGTCGGATCGTATGGGATCAGTGGCATAATGACCTGATTCTGAGGAGAGCCTTTCCAGCTGCGTTTGAGCTTTCGGTAGTCGGCAGGTGCTTCGGCGTTGTCTCCGTTTATGCCGAAGTCCTTATTTTTGAATTCACGGGGTAACAAGGCGGGAAAGGTCCACTTGCCAGCGTAGTGGACTGCCAGAGCTTGTTTGCCAACGATCACTTGGTCGAGGGCGGCACCAGCGCCGAGAGCGATTAGAATGAGCAGGGAATAATAACCGCGCTTAATTTCACAGAAGCGCTGGATCCGGCGAGTGGTGATCGGGTTACGCGTACCGACCGTGAATGAGCGAAAGATCATTGTCAGTCCGCCGACACTGAAGATGAGCCCCCAAAGCCAGCCAAACCACGGGAAATTCTTACCTCCGAGCAAGGGAAGTTCGCGACTGACTTGGAAGAACCAGCGTGCGGTGGGGAGAGCGAGGTCCATCCATTGGCCGGTAGCCATAAGTGCCCCGAAGATGAGGCTGATCATTCCGAGGAGTCGCATCGTTATTCGAATTTAATTCGTGGATCGACCAGCGCCACCAGCAAGTCAGAGATTACTTGGCCAATCAGCATCAAAAAGGCTGCGACAGTTAGCGTGCCCATGATTACCGGTACATCGCGGGCAATCACGGCCTGGTATTGCATTAAGCCGAAGCCTTGAATGTCGAAAACCGTTTCGATTAACATCGAGCCCCCGATAAAAATTTCGACCAAACTGCCGAGGCTGGTAGCAACGGGAATCATCGAGTTGCGAAATGCGTGACCGAAGACGGCACGCGGAAAGCTCACTCCTTTGGCGACGGCCGTGCGGATGTAGTCGGCGGCGAGGTTATCCATCAGACTATTTTTCGTGAGCATGGTCAGCATCGCGAATGAACCGATCACATAACAAATCAGTGGCAGCACGGTATGATGCGCGAGGTCTTTGACTTTGGCCCAGTTGTCGAGTTGATCGAAGTTTGGACGGGTTAATCCGAACAATGGAAAAAGGTTCATCCGAGCACCGAGATGGACGAGCAGAATCGCTCCGAGCGCGAATCCTGGAATTGAGTAACCTAAAAAAATTAGGACCGAGCTCGAGGTGTCGATAAAAGTTCGGTGTTTTAGCGCTTTCAGGACACCCAGCGGCAGGCAAATTGCATAAGTGATGATCGCTGTGAGTAACCCGAAATAGGCGGCGATCGGCATCCGTGACAAAATCATTTGGTCAACCGGATCGTTATACACCGTCGAGCGGCCGAGCTCACCTTGGAGTAAACCCGAAAAACGAGTTTGATAGATTACGACTCGTGGCGAATAGGTGGGGGATTTTTCCTTGCCCGAATTACGACGTAAATAACGGTTTTGACGGATTTGCTCGGTTTCGTAACGAACTTTCCAACCTTCTGCGGCGATAGGCGCGCGGCTTGTGGCGAAAACCGCAGAAATCACGGCATCGTCGTGGCGCTTGACCCATACTGCCCTCCCGTCGCCACGCAGTACGACTGCTGCGGTAGTGCGTGAATCGATTTCGCTGCCGATCATTTCGTCGTTAGGTTCAGCGTATTCACCCTTGGAAATAGAGACTTCGCGCGGTGCAATTCCAAGCCACTGGCAGTAGGCGACGAGGACGTTTTGATCGAGGCCGAATTGTTCTTCCAGTTCTTCCAATTGTTCTTCGCTTAGGCCGCCCTGTGCTTGGCTAGAGCTTGCTGCGGGCTTGCCGCCAGAATCCGCACCGCGGGAGGCTTCTTGTAGCATCCGATCCAGTGGCCCGCCGGGAACGAAGCGAGTGATGGTGAACACCAGTAACGTGATTCCGATCAAAGTCGGCGGAATCAGCAGCAGGCGGCGGAGAAAATAACTTTTCACAAGAGAATTACCTGTGGTTCTAGTCACCGCGCCGAATCATGCAAGCCTGGACCCAGCGGGACTGCGGATTGGCCTTTGAAGCGCAAAGACGATCTTACGCCGAGTCCTCGAACGACGAACCAGAGTGAGGAATTCACGATTCCTTGAAAAATTTCCATGCATTTTTAATTGGGGTCGTCATGTTCTGTGCCGTGACTTTGTATCGCTGGTTTTTTATTTTTTCGCCATGGCTTTTATGGCTCAGCTCCTGTCAGAAGGAATCGCAAGTAGATAAAGCGACTCGTGAGGGAATCTTGCTGCTTGGTAACACCAATGAGCCGAAGGGGCTGGATCCCCACATTGTCTCAGGCGTGCTCGAGGCTAACATCCTGCGTGCCTTGTTCGAGGGGCTCATTACCAGCGATCCGCAAAGTGACACCGCGACTCCTGGCGGCGCGGCACTGGAGGTGACGCCGGATGCCACGTCCACGATCTGGACAGCCAAGCTGCGACCCGATGGAAAATGGTCAGACGGCAAACCTGTCACTGCCCAAGATTTTGCGTTTTCCTATCAGCGGCTACTCACTCCGGAACTCGGTGCGAAGTATGCTGAGATGCTCTATTTTCTCAAAGGTGCTGAAGATTTTAATCAGGGAAAAATAACAGATTTTTCCAAGGTTGGAGTGGAAGTGATTGATGATTATACGCTTAGGCTCACGCTGCGCGGTCCGACGCCGTATTTTAGGGAAGTTCTCAAGCATTACACGTGGACCGCAGTGCCGCGTCATGTGGTCCTCAAGTTTGGCAAAATCGGCGAGCGTGGCAATCCGTGGACTCGCCCGGAAAATATCGTTGGGAATGGTCCCTATCAGATGAAGTCTTGGCGGCGAACCGATCATATCGAAGTGGAGCGCAATCCATTCTACTGGAATGCGGCGCATGTGATTCTCAATGGCGTCCGATTTCTTCCGATCACTAATTTTTACACCGAGGGCCGGATGTTCCGGGATGGCCAAATCCACGTCACTTACGCTGCCACGCCGGAAGTCGTTGATCTCATGAAAAAGGAGCACCCCCAACAACTCCGGCAAGAGCCATACTTGGGTACCGCTTTTTATCGATTTAACACCAAACGCAAACCGCTCGACGACGCTCGTGTTCGCCAAGCCCTCAGCTTCGCAGTCGATCGCCAAGCCATTTGTGATCATGTATTCCGCGGTTACAGACCTGCTTACGCAATGACGCCGCCGATGGGAAATTATGACCCGCCGCACCTCGCGGGATTTGATCAAGAGAAAGCTCGAGCTCTTCTGGCTGCTGCTGGCTACCCGGGTGGCAAGGGCTTTCCTCGCTTAAAAGTGCTCCTTGCGAGTCGAGAAACGGCGGCCACACTCGCCCAGGCGGTACAAGCGATGTGGCGTGAGACGCTCGGTGTGGAAGTCGAAATCGAGAATAAAGAATGGAATGCCTATCTCGTCGCCATGCAGGAACTCGACTATGACATCGCCAATGCCGGCTGGGTCGGTGACTATCTCGATCCGCTCACATTTCTTGAAATGTGGACGCCCGGAAATGGCAATAATAACACCGGTTGGGACAGTCCGACCTTCGCCGATTTATTGAAGAAGTCCTTCCGGGAAACGGATGGCTCGCGGCGTTTTGAACTGTTGCAACAGGCAGAAAGCGTCCTCGTCGAGCAGACTCCGATCCTGCTTGTCGCTTGGCAAGCGCGCAACTATTTGGTGCACCCTTCGGTTGAGGGCTGGCATCCCTTGTTGCTTTCTAATAATCCCTACCAGTTCATTCGACTCGTTCCCGGACGTTAATTTCCTACTATGTTAGCTCTCATTATCAGCCGTATCGGCCAAGGTTTCATTACCTTGCTGGTTCTCGTCACGCTGACGTTTTTCCTCGTCCGTGCGATGCCGGGTAGCCCTTACGTCGAGGAAAAGGCGATTCCTGAGAACGCTCTTAAGCGGATGAAGCAATACACCGGGCTGGATCAACCGCTACCGGTCCAGTATTTCCGCTACCTCAAAAATTTGGTGGTAAACCACGACCTCGGCGATTTGATTAAAAAAGATGGGGTGAAAGTTTCTGAAATTATCGCTGAATCATTTCCTGTTTCGTTAGGTCTTGGCCTGCTGTCGATTGGAATTGCCCTGATGATCGGCATTCCTGCAGGTGTCATTGCCGCGGTAAGAAAAAATACGGTGGTCGATTTTTCCTGCCTCGGCTTTGCGATGATCGGCATTTGCTTACCCAGCTTTGTGATCGGCCCTTTGCTCGCGGTCACCGCGGGACTTGGCTTGAAATCACTCAATGTCGCCGGTTGGTCGTCACCCAGCGACTGGATTTTACCTGCCGTTACGCTGGGTCTGATTAATGCGGCTTATCTCGCGCGGCTTGCGCGTGGTGGAATGTTAGAAGTACTCTCTCAGGATTACATCCGTACCGCTCGAGCTAAAGGAGCCGCGCCCGGAAGGATTGTCATCCGGCATGCGTTGCGCGGTGGACTTATTCCGGCGGTGGCCTTCATCGGTCCCGCTTTCGCCGGGATGATCTCTGGCTCTTTTGTAATTGAGACGATTTTTCAAATTCCAGGGATGGGCCAACATTTTGTCAACGCTGCCACGGATCGTGAGTTTTTCCTGATCCAGGGTCTCGTTCTCTTTTACGGCTTCCTGATTGTTGGAGCGAATCTCCTCGCCGACCTCGCGCAAATCGCCCTCAATCCGCGTTTGCGAAAAGCATCCTAACGTCGATTCTCTTCATGGAAAAAGGCACATCACTCTGGCAAGACGCTTGGCACCGACTCGCGCGCAACCGCGCAGCGATCTTAAGTTTATGGCTTCTTATTGTCATTTTATTACTCTGTTTCGTCGGCCCATTGTTGCCGTTGGTAAAAAGCCCGACGCTAATTAACCTAGCGAATTCCGCCGCCGCGCCATCTGTTGCGCATTGGTTTGGTACTGATCAGTTAGGCCGCGATCTCTTCGCCCGAGTCCTTTATGGGGGTCAAGTATCCTTATTAGTCGGGCTCGTTGCGACGGCGGTTGCGGTGTGTATTGGTGTCATCTACGGTGCGATTGCCGGATATGCCGGTGGGAAAATCGACGATCTGTTGATGCGCTTCGTGGATATTCTGTTTGCACTACCCTTTTTAGTACTGGTGATTCTCTTCGCTCTGGTCGTGGACAAGCCCGCATCCGAATTTACCGAGTGGATCATTGTGCATACCGGATTTGCACGGGATCGAGTGGCACCGCTCACCACGTTGATCCCGCTATTTATTGCCATCGGTGCGATTGGTTGGTTGTCGATCGCTCGCATCGTTCGTGCCCAGGTGATGGCAGTGAAAAATCAAGAATTTGTCGATGCAGCGGTTTCGCTTGGTCTCAGCCGGAGTCGGATCTTGTTTCGCCATATTTTACCGAACATTATTGGGCCAATCATCATTTATACCACGCTTGCGGTGCCCGGAATTATGCTGTTGGAGAGTGTCCTCTCCTTTCTCGGTCTTGGAGTCAAACCACCCAACAGTTCTTGGGGCATCCTGATTAAAGAAGGTGCGGATCGGATGGAAATAAGCTGGCTGATGCTTTTTTTTCCCGCCCTATTTTTTGCAAGTACCCTTTTTGCGCTCAATTTTTTAGGTGATGGCCTTCGTGATGCCCTTGATCCGAAGTCAGCGAAAGATTAAGAGCCGCGGCAATCATCCCACTTGATAGTTTGCGCGTGGACCTAGCGAATGAGATGCGCAAGCTCTGCCATGTGGATCCGAAAAATGAGTGCCCCTGACAGATTTTAGACGAGTCCGGTGTATGACTCCGCTAGATAAATGTGGTTCTCCCTCGGCGCTCGCGGTCCCCGACACTTCATTTTTAGCTCTTTCAACTTTTCAGAATCAACGAAATCGAAACATGACATTTGACACGGAAAATCAACCCGCATCGATCATAAATCCAGCGGATGCGGAAGCTCGGGTACGCGAGGCCTCGCATTGGATTCAGCCTCTCCGCAGTGAAATTGGGCGCTATCTGATCGGCCAAAGTGAGCTGGTGGATCGCTTGCTCATTGCTTTGATGGTCAAAGGTCACATCTTATTAGAAGGCGTTCCAGGATTGGCGAAAACCCTGGCACTCAAGACTCTTGCTTCGTTGGTGGATGCCAAATTTAATCGGATTCAGTTCACCCCGGACATGTTGCCGGCTGACATCGTGGGTACCGAAATCTATGATCCGCGAGAAGCGCGCTTTCGGGTAAAGCATGGTCCAGTTTTCGCCAATTTCATCCTCGCCGACGAAATCAATCGTGCGCCGGCCAAGGTCCAGAGCGCCCTGTTGGAAGCGATGCAGGAAAAACAAGTTACGATCGGCGAGCAAACGTTCCCGCTGCCTACACCATTTTTCGTGCTAGCGACTCAGAATCCGCTGGAGCAAGAAGGTACTTATCCATTGCCAGAAGCCCAGTTAGACCGATTCATGATGAAGGTGGTGATGGACTATCCAACAGAAGAGGAAGAGCTGCGGGTGCTCGATCTGGCAGGCACCACCGAAGAGATGCCGGTGCCCTTACCGATTGTCAGCTTGGAGTCTATTCAACAGGCGCGGATGGTGGTAAATCGTCTTTATTTGGATGAAAAAGTGAAGCGATACATCGTCCGCTTGGTCCATGCGACTCGTCGCCCTGACGAATACGGGGTACACCTCGCGCCGTTGATCCGGGTGGGAGCTTCGCCGCGGGCGACTATCAATTTGGCTTTGGCCAGTCGGGCGCATGCCTTTTTGAAGGGTCGTGCGTATGTCACACCTCATGATGTAAAAAGCATCGCGATGGATGTGCTGCGTCACCGGGTGACGGTTACCTACGAGGCGGAGGCGGAAGGTCTGAATAGCGAGCAAATCATCACGCGAATCCTCGATGAGTTGACGGTGCCATGAGCTATATGAAGCTTAAATCGAGTACTCCGATTAGTGTCCAAGACGAGGCCCGTGCGGCGGAAATTCTCGGGCGCGTTCGGCAGATGGAGGTCCGCACCAATCGCCTGGTTGACGATGCTCTCGCAGGTCGTTATGCCAGTGTTTTCAAAGGTCGGGGCATGGACTTTGACCGAGTGAGGAACTACGTTGCCGGTGATGATGTGCGGACGATCGATTGGAATGTCACCGCTCGCACCGGCGAGGCGCATGTGAAACTTTTTACGGAAGAGCGCGAACTCACGATTTTATTAATGATTGATGTCAGTGCCTCATCGGATTTCGGTTCGGTGGCCGATTCGAAGCGTGAACTGGCGGCTGAAGCTGCGGGTGTGCTCGCTGCCTCGGCGATTCGGAATCGAGATAAAGTAGGGCTCATTCTCTTCAGTGACGCGGTCGAGCTTTATATTCCGCCGGGGAAAGGCCGGATGCATATTATGCGCTTAATTCGTGAGACTTTATTTTTCCAACCCGCGCAGCGTGGTACAGATATCGCGCAGGCCTTGGATTTTGCCAATCGTGTGGTCCACCGGAAAGCTGTGATTTTTTTAGTATCTGATTTTTGCCTTGGGGCACCGTTTGAGGAACGTTTGAAGCTGTTGCGGAACAAATTGCAAGTGACCAATCGGCGGCATGATGTGATTGCGGTGTCGGTGACTGACCCGCGTGAAGAATCTCTGCCAGATGTCGGCCGCATTTGCATCGAAGATGCAGAAACTGGCCAAGTGGTAGAGATCGACACCGGCAGTCTTAAAGTTCGGCAAGCCTTTGAGTCACAATCTCGGGTACGTCGCGAACTCACGGCGGCGCGAATCCGGTCACTTGGCGTGGATTTACTCCAATTTAGCAATGGCGAGAATTGGATGCCCGCATTGATGAGTTTTTTTAAAAGTCGCCGCCATCGTTCCAGCTGATCCATCGATATCATGTTTAAAAGTTGTCTCATTTTAAGGCATTTTATCGTCTGTGGCTTGCTCGCTGCGACCTTGATTTGTGATTTATCGGCTCAAACTTCTGCATCGGCCGAGGATATCCGTGGACCTAAGGCGCTGGTAGAAATTCTCCATCCGCAACAATCTCCGGCAATGCTGTGGTTAGGGATCACTGGAGTTCTAGTGTTGTTAGCAGTGGCTGTGCTCTGGTGGAAGAAGTTTACTTGCCGCCAACGGCTCAAGGCCCCGTCAGAAATTGCCCTTGGAACTCTGGTCGAGCTCGAAGCGAGTGGTGAAGCGATCACCGCAGAAATCTTTGCCAATCGCGCGGCTCAGGCGGTCCGCCAATACATCGCTGGGCGTTTCGATCTCGCAGCGCCGCAGCGCACGACCGAAGAGTTTTTTGCGGATCTGACGCAACAGGAAGCTGCTTCTCTCATCGCGGAGAGCGATCACTTGCGAGTATTTTTAAAAGCCTGCGATCTCGCGAAATTTGCGGGTTCATCTCTCGACTCTGGCCAGCGTGGTGAACTAATCCAAGCGGCCCGCAGTTTTATCCGCATCACGTCTCAATCCGTCACCCCATGACCGAGAGCTTTCAGTTCCTTCACCCAGAGTTTCTATTCCTTTTGCTATGGCTGCCGCTGTTAGTGATTTGGAAAGGCCGTTGGGGCAAGCCCGTGGCGGTTCGGATGCCATCCACCGATGATGCGATTGAAGTCGGGGCTCGCCCGCGTTCTAAGATCGGGGGTTTTCTCGCGACTCTTGGCTTACTCTCATTTGCGCTGCTCATTTTAGCACTCGCTCGGCCGCGTCATGGAAAAGGTTCTTCTGACGTCGAAGCCAGTGGTATCGATATCGTACTCACTCTCGATGTTTCGGGATCGATGGCGGCATTGGATTTTGAACTTGAAGGGAAACCGCTTGACCGCTTGGAAGTGGTGAAAAGTGTCGTCGAAAAATTTGTGAACCAGCGGCCGAATGATCGTCTTGGAATGGTCGCGTTTGCCGGTCGGCCGTATTTGGTTAGCCCATTAACCTTAGATCATGAGTTTCTCGGTAAGCGGTTGCGTGATGTGAAAATGGGCCAAGTCGAAGATGGGACCGCGATTGGTTCCGCGATCGCCTCATCGGTGGGTCACTTGCGTGATTCGAAGGCGAAGTCTCGAATCATTATTTTACTCACTGACGGCGTGAACAATGCTGGGGCGGTGAATCCACTCACTGCGGCGGAAGCGGCAAAGGCTTTGGGAATTAAAGTTTACACGATTGGTGTCGGAATTCGCGGCGACGCGCCGGTTCCGGTTCAAGATGCTTTTGGGCGTACGCATTTACAGACGATGAAGGTCGAGATCGATGAGGAAATGCTGCGTCAAGTCGCCACTGCTACCGGTGGCCAATCATTTCGAGCCACTGATACTGGCTCGTTAGAAAAAATTTACGATTCGATTAACCAACTGGAAAAAACCACGCGTAAGCTCAAAAAATATCAGCATTACGATGAGCTTTATCTTTATTTCTTGGTTCCCGGACTGGGCTTACTGCTATTGGAGTTGTTTCTGAGTCAAACTCGTTTCCGGCGTTTGCCGTGATTATTTTTACCAATTGATAACAAGTTATGGATGATCATTCTCTGCAATTTGCTCAGCCCGCGTGGATCGTCGGTGGGATCATTGTTTGCCTCGTCGTCGTTGGGGTGTTTATTCATTTTGATCGTCGTCGCGAAGCGGACTTGGGGAAGTTAATTCACCCGCGTTTTCGGCAGCGGCTGATGGAGGGGTTTTCGCTACGGCGGCGGAATCTTAAACGTGGATTGTGGTTGTTTGCGGTGTTGTTGGTTTTTGTTGCCATTGCCCGGCCGCAAAAAGGTGATGAGTGGCGTGACGTCAAGCGTAAGGGGATCGATATTTTGTTTGCGGTGGATACTTCGCGCAGCATGCTGGCGGAAGATCTAACTCCAAATCGTTTGGAGCGTGCGCGGCTTGGGATTATTGATTTTGTAGCCCGCTTGGAAGGCGATCGTGTTGGCCTGATTCCGTTTGCAGGCAGTGCTTTTGCGCTATGTCCGCTTACCTTGGATTACGATGCTTTTCGCGAGTCTTTGAATGTGTTGGATACGGATTTGATTCCGCGCCAAGGTACAGATTTGGCCAGTGCGATTCATGAGGCTGAGCGGCTATTTGATGAGAATGGCAATAACTACCGCGTGTTGGTGCTGCTCACGGACGGCGAGGATTTGCAAGGTGACGTGATTGATGCCGCCAAGGCCGCCGCAAAAAAAGGCATGTCTATTTATACGATCGGAGTCGGTAGTCCGGAAGGTGCAACTATTCCGATTTCATTACGTAACGGGCGCAAAGACTTCGTTCGTGACTCAGAAGGGAAAGTGGTGCGTACGACGTTGGATGAAACTACGTTAAAAAAAATTGCAGCGGAGACTCATGGTCTCTACGTGCCACTCGGGCGTGGCGCGGAAGGTTTAAATACCATCTACAAGGAAAAACTTCGGCTGGTGCCTAAGAGCGAGTTGAATCAGCGAATGGAGCGAATTCCGCGTGAGCGTTTTGAGTGGCCTCTCGCTGTGGCGATTGGGTTATTACTGTTGGAGTTTTTTATCAGGGATCGACGCTTGGTCAAAAAATTGGAGCAACGAAGCTCCAAGATCGCGTCGTCTGTCACGGCACTGATCGTTATGATTTTCATGCTATCTAGCAGCTCAGGAACTTGGGCCGCTGAGTCATCGACGACTCGTCAAGATTCTCGGGAGATCTATAATCAAGGAACCAAAGCTTATGCCCAAGGTGATTTTCCTAAAGCTTCGGAATCTCTGCGTTCGTCCTTGCGCACTCAGGATCTCGCGCTTCAGCAGCGCTCATATTATAATCTTGGAAATACGCTTTATCGAACTGGACAGAGTACTCTGGAAAAAGATCCTGAAGCAACGATTAAGCGCTGGGAGGAATCGGTTAAAGCTTACCAAGATTCTCTAGCTTTGGATGATCGTGATGAAGATGCAATTTATAACAAAACACTCGTCGGGAAGAAGCTCGAGGAGCTGAAAAAGCAGCAAAACAAGGACGACCAGAAGGACCCGAAGGACCAGAAGGACCAGAAGGACCAGAAGGACCCGAAGGACCCGAAGGACCAGAAGGATCAGAAGGACCAGAAGGATCAGAAGGACCAGAAGGAGGGGGCAAAGCCTAAAGAGGGCAAAGACTCTAAAACGGGTAAAGACGAGAAAGATAAGTCTACGCAGAGTGCAGCGGATCAAAAAGCAGCCGAAAAACCGCAAGGAGAGATGAGCAATGAACGGGTTCAAAAACAGGAAATGACTGCCGAGGAAGCTAAGCAATTGCTAGAAACTCTCCGTAAGGATGAGCGCACTGTCATTCCGATTCCTCAGCCTCAGCGGACTCGTTTTGGCAGCCCCGATAACTCAACGAAAGGGAAGACATGGTAACATTGTTCGAAAATAAGATCTCGTTTCGAGGCTTGGTGAAAATTGGAGTGGTGGGAATCTGGGTTTTAGCTTGCACTGCGACCATTTGCTCAGCGGTGGAAGTCGCGGCGACGCTCGACCGCGATTCGGTTCCGGCAGGGAATGGAGCCGTGTTAACACTCCGAATTTCGGGTGCTGGTGCGGGTGCGCCAGTGCTTCCAGAGGTTGAGAATCTCATCGTCCAAGCGCATGGCCAACGCCAACAAATGCAGATGATTGATGGTCAGACTACCATTTCAGTAATCTATGAATATGTGGTCGGATCTAACACTCCGGGTGATTATCAGATTCCGCCGTTTGAGGTGAGTGTCGATGGCAAGAAATACCCTACCCAGCTGCTCAAGCTTAAGGTTCTCGATTCTAACACTGCGCAAGCACCCGCGGGAAACGTGCCTAATTCACCGGGGACTCAGCCTGCCGGGGAAGAGGCGGTAGATACCGGGGAAAAAAGGTTTGGTTTTCTCACTGTCGAGCTGGCAGCTAACGAACGGAAACACGCCTACGTGGGGGAAATCGCTCCAGTTCGTATTCGTGCGTGGCTTCCAGCAGATTCTCGCGCTCAGCTGCGCAGCGGAATCCAACCAGAAGGAAAAGCTTTTACCCTTCACAACGTCAGTGACCAACCACAGCAAACTCAAGAGATTAAAGATGGCAAACGCTATCTTGTGGTCACTTGGTTCGGTGGGATGTCCGCGACCAAGGCAGGTAAATATCCGGTGTCGTTGTCGTTAGATGCCAACGTCGCAGTGCGTGACAAGGCGGCACTCAAGCAACCACGCCGCCGCAGGGGTGGGCCTTTTGATGATCCATTTTTTGACAATGTCTTCGATCAGATGGACTCGCCTATGATTCAGAAGGACGTCACACTCAAGTCGGACGATCAGGAAATTGAGGTGCGGCCTCTACCCACTGAAGACCGTCCGGAGGGGTTTACGGGCGCTGTGGGCGAGTTCAAGTTTGACAGGGCCGAAATTCCTAACGATTGGAAAACGGGTGAACCTCAGCAAATCACTGCCCGTCTTAGTGGCAGCGGAAATTTTGTATTGATGAAAGCTCCAGAGTTGAGCCCGGCTGATGGGTGGAAAAGCTATTCAGGCAAAGATGAGTTTACGGCGGGAGATCAAGCCTCATTTTCAGGGAGTAAAATGTTTCAATTCAGCGCGGTACCTCGCAAGGGTGGGGCGCAAGAAGTGGCGCTGATTTTTAGTTATTTTGATCCTGCTGCTGAGCAATACAAGACGCTCACGAGCTCGTTAAAGAAAATTCAAGTGACCGGTGAAGCCGTGGTTGAGCTTGAGTCTGCGGTGACGCCTGTGGCGGGAGAGCCTGAAAAAAAGACCGAGCTGCTTGTCGCGCAGCATTTGGAACTTTCGCCGCGAGGCACTCTTTTGCCATTGGTCTCGCGGCCTGCATTTATTTTGATGTTAGCGATTTCAGGGGTTTTAGGTATCTTGGGAATTATCCTAGCGATGCTTCGGATTCGGCGAGAAAATCCTCAGCGCCGCGCTCGTGCCACGTTAGAAAAAGCCATCGGCAAAGCACTTGATACGGCCCAGCAATGTGTTGTTGCGGGAGATGTTGCTGGGTTCTTTGCCGCCGCTCGCCTCGCCATTCAGCAACGGCTCGGAGCTCTGTGGGATCAGCCCGCTCAAGCTATTACCTTGGCGGAGATCGCCGCTAGAATTGGCGTTGACTCGCCGGTAGCTTGTTTTTTCCGGGAGGCCGATGCTTACCAATATAATTGCCAAGTGGGGGGGGGAATTCTCCCGCAGTGGCGTTCGCTGTTTGACGATGCCATGGCGTCGATCACCCCATTGACTCGCTAAAATGAACCAGAATTTTATCCTCGGACTACTTTGGCTGCTATTCGGAACGACATCCTTGTTTGGCACTCATTTGGATCAAGCGAATCAACAATTTAAAACCGGTGACTACGCTGGAGCTGTGATTTCTTACGAAAATATTCTCGCTGCGGAAGGTCCACGGGCCAACGTTTTCTACAATCTTGGCAATAGCTACCAGCAGCTTAAGCAATACGGTCCCGCCATTCTTGCCTATGAGCGTGCCTGCTTACTCACTCCGCGTGATCCTGATTTGTTAGCTAACCTCACACTCGCGCGTAAGGCCACGGCTTCCTTCGAGGAACTCGGCCGCTATCCGCAAGTGGATGCGGTATTCCACTATTTTAGTCTTAATGAATGGTCTTGGTTGGTTGTTGGAGCATCGTTAGTTTTAGGTTGCCTGGCGCTACTAAGTGGTTTGGTGAGACTGGTGAAGGGTGGTGTGCGCCAATTTGTTGGGGTTTTTGCTTGTTGCGCGGGGCTCGTCATCGTCGCTGGGGCCAGCGCGCTTTATCTGCGTCGGAGTGAAGTGAGCCGTGGCATTATTCTCTCTCAAAATGCGGAGGTCCGCTTGTCACCGTTCGAAAAAGCGGAGGTGATTGGTAAACTCGGGCCAGGTCGTATCGTTCATCTTGGTAAACAAATCGGGGATTTTTACGACCTTGAGGTGCCTGGTGCCAACCTCCGCGGTTGGATGGCGAGCCGAGACGTGAACGCCATTTCACCTTGAAGCTATTCGAGCCTTACTCGAAAAAACTTAGTGGCAGTGGGCAGTTTCGAACTGCCGACCAAGGGCTTATGAGTCCCCTACTCTACCACTGAGCTACACTGCCTAAGTTTTGAGAGGCGAA
>JAYWAR010000094.1:0-6327 GCA_043782285.1 Akkermansiaceae bacterium
ATCGATGCGGGGGCCCAGGAAATTCGGGTGGACATCGACCGCGGCGGCTCGGCCTTGATTCGGGTGAGCGACGACGGCTGCGGGATGTCGCGCGAGGACGCATTGCTGTCGTTGGAGCGGCATGCGACCAGTAAGCTGCGAACGGCGGGGGATTTGGCGGCAATTTTGACTTTGGGGTTTCGCGGGGAGGCGGTGCCAAGCATCGCCAGCGTTTCGCGGTTTCGGTTATTGACGCGGGAAACGGCGGCACTGGTCGGTACGGAAATTTGGGTGGATGGCGGCAAAGTTCGCGAGGTGCGGGACGCAGGCTGTGCGCCAGGCACGGTGATCGAAGCCAAGGCGCTCTTTTACAATTTACCGGCGCGCCGGAAATTTTTGAGGGCGGAAACGACCGAAGCGGCGCATGTCGAGCATCAGTTGCGGCTGCATGCCTTGGCGGCCCCGAATATCAGATTTCGGCTGCGGCGGGATGATCGTGAAGTATTGGATTTGCCACCGGCGGCCAAGGCGGTGGATCGGGTGCGGCAGTTGTTGGGCACCGATTTGTCGCGGGAATTACTCGCGCTGCCGCTGACACACGGCAACGGGATTTCGGTGCAAGGCTATGTGCTGCCGGCGAGCCACGCACGTAAGGGGCGGCGGCATCAGTTTGTGTTTCTGAACCGCAGGCCAGTCGAGGATGCGGTGATTTCTCGGGCCTTAGCCGAAGGGTTTCGCGGTGCGCTGGCAGCTGGAATGTATCCGGCTGCTTGGTTATGGATCGAACTGGAGCCGAGATTGGTGGATGTCAACGTCCATCCAGCCAAGCGGGAGGTGCGTTTTCACCGGCCGGTAGATGTCCGGGATGCAATTCTCGAAGCAGTCGCAGTCGGGTTGCGGCCGCCTGCGCCACGGCAGGTGCCTCGGATTGAACGGCCGTGGATCGACTCGTTTGCCGGTGCGGCGGTGGAAATTGTGCCAAGCGTGGAAGTCAGCAAGCCAGTTGCGGTGGAGGGCTCGGCGCTTGAGCCGTCGCGAGCGCCAGCAGCGGCAAATTTTTTATCGGCTCCGCAGTCGTTGTTGCCTGAATTAGTGGCAGAAGCGGTGCTGCCAGTGGCGGCCGGTGGTGCACCCGATTTTCGGCTGCTCGGGATGCTGCATCAGCGGTTTGTGCTGTTGGAGAGCAGTGATGGGCTGGTCGTTTTCGATCCGAAGGCGGCTTGGGAGCGAATTTTTTATGAGAAACTCTTGCCTCAGAATGACGCGGTTCTGGAAACTCAAGGGCTGCTGGTGCCGGTCTTGCTCGAGCTGGATCCGCGGGACCTCGATCTGGTGTTGCGCGAGCGGATGGCGCTGCAAGACGCGGGAATCGAGCTTGAAGCCTTCGGCGGCAATACCGTGCAAGTGAGAAGTTTACCCGCTTGTTTGCCGATTGACCAGCCACGCTTGTTTGTCGGGGCTTTGCTAGATGAGTTGCTCCACGACCCGGCACCGGGACCGCGATTTGCTCTCGATCGCTTGGCGCGAGTCTTGGCGAAAAGAGCCTCGGCAACCATAATTCCGCGCTTGGTCGAGACCCCAAGCTTGTTGGCAGAGTTATTTACTTGCGAGTTGCCTTATTGTGCGGCGGACGGCCGGCCGACACTTACTGAGTTGAGCCTCAAGGAGTTAGATCGGCGTTTTGGGATTCATAAAGGCTGATGTGGTGCTTGCCCGATCAAAGCTACCGGGCACAAAATTTTAAAATCTCGCGCGGAAACCGAGCTTCGCGAGCGGCAAATTTTTTGAAAATCCGTGGCGCAGATCAGCTAAGAATATCCTTGTTAAGTTTCATTTAAATTATACTCTACCAACAAGTTTAAACCATCCAGAGAATTAACCCACTCTGTGAAAAATATGAAAAACTTGTGGATCAGCACCGGAATCGTCAGCACCGCTTTGCTGGGGTCTGTCGCAGGAGCCCATTTGACTGAGCGCTTGGAGGGAATTCATCAAAATTTGCTCAATGAACGGCGTGAGGCGCTGCCATCGCTGAGTGATCCATTTGGGGTGCCAGAGCTGGCGCGGGTGGTCATCGAGCAGCCTCGCAGCAGTTTTCGGACCCAAGCCGAGTGGAAACGCAATGTGATTTCCACGGTGTTTTGGGTCGGTGAGCTGCCGACCGCAAATAATCCAACGCCCAACACAATGAGTGCTTGGGATGCCAACTGGCAGGTAAATTTTGGCGGTTACGACCACCCCGAGCGCCGCGATGGCTACTTGCCTGCGGGATTTACCCCGATGCTTAATCCATTTTACGTAGCGCTTCCCTACAATGATGTCGCGATCGGCGGCGGCCACCGGCCTGAAGCAGCCAAAGTGATTCCTTGGTTTTGGCAAAGCTACCGCGGCGACGGAATTTCGGTGTGCAAAGGCCATTGGGTCGCGATTCACCACCAAGGGAAAGTTTGCTACGCACAATGGGAGGATGTGGGACCCTTCGAGGTGGACCACTGGCAATATGTTTTCGGCAAAGAAACGGCCCGGCCTAACCGCAATCAAGCTGCCGGGATTGACCTCAGCCCCGCCGTCCGCGATTTTCTGGCCCTCAGCAGTGGTGCCACCGTCGAGTGGCGCTTTGCCGATGAACAAGAAGTCCCTCGTGGACCCTGGAAAAATTGGTCCCACCCTCGCACTTTATCGCCCCCCTAAACCTTTCCCGCCAATTTCCGGCGATTTCTAAACCCTAACCTGATCCAAACGACCTCATTTGTCACTTGAAGCTCGATCACCCAAGCTCGCCATGAAAACCCAACCATTTACCGCCGCCGCCATCATTGCTTTAACTAGCCTCGCCTCACCCCATGCTCATTGCCAGGCAGTTCCTGCTGGACTGGATGGATCACTTTCCGCCAATCCTGCGATCGTGCAGGCAGGTCAGTCACCGAAGTTAACTTGGAACATTAATTATCCCTCGGTCGTAAAGCAGTATGTTGGGATCGTTCCTTCCGGTGGAAGTGGCGGCAGCGGAGCAGGAACTATTACCCTGCTTCAAAATCTTTACGCAGACGTTAGAATTATTGGTCAAGGAGTGACGGTCTCCTCGGGCAGCAATGGTTTTGCGTTTGTACCGACTCAAGGGACAATGAGCATTAATAGTACTTCTGACTTTAGACAAATATTTTACGGGACAAATCCGAGTATTAATCCCGGTACGGTAATTAATCTCAATACAAATTTTGGGACAACTTACGCCAATAATTTAATTCAATCAGGAAAAGTAATTCGATTTGGCGGAAGGTACTATTATAACAATACTTGGGGAACTTATTACAAATCGAGTGATGGCACGGATAATGTTCGCTTTCTGATCGATGGTGATACCCCGCCTTCGAATGTGCCTCCGTATAATGCGCCTTCGCTGGAAAGCTTTTTGCGGCCTTACCTCGATTCGGCGGGTAAAGTGGCAATCGGTCCGATGGACGTGATCGTTTTCATGGAGTTAACCCATTCAGCTTCTCAAAAGTCCAATGCGGGCTATGACCTGCAAGATTTAGTGCTCTTAGTCACCTTTCGTAAACCATAACTTTATGAAGACGATTTCACTCAATTTTCGCTCAGGGTCGGTTCATTTTATTACCCTCACTTGCAGCCTGACCTTAGTTTCCATTGGTCATGGACAAAATGATGTTCGACCGCCGATGCGGACGGCTCCGACAAATGAACAACTCATTCTTCAGCTTAAACAAAGTGATCAAGAAAGATCGAGCAAAGCGATTAAGCCTTCCACCTTGTCGTCCAGCGTAGATCCGACGGTGGTGAATCAACCGGAGGACTTGATCAGTCGCTCGGCGATTCTTTGTTTCAATGGATTCATGACACTGGTGCCGAAGCGCGCGGTGCTGCAGTTTCCTAAAAACTTAGCGGATCGAATGAAGCCGCAACCCGGTGCACAGATTAAAACGTGGAGTGATTTCTACGTGTCTAACCGTAGTTGGATCACTACCGTTGAGGTGAGTCGCATCCAAGCGGAGGGCAAGCAGCCATTGCCTAAAGAAACCTGTGTTCAAATGGCGAAAAGTGGTAATTTAATCGTCGCAACTTTCAATGGAAATCCGATTTCGGTTCTCCCTCTGAAAGCACCAGAGCTTCCAGTTACTCCAGCGAATACTCCAAACTCTCAATTATGAAAACGCTCGCCTATTATTTAGTTTCCTCGTTGTTGGCTCTTACTTCAGCGGGTGCGGTGGTTGATCCAACTTATGTCAATTTTATCCGCCAGATCCAACTTCCGGCAGGATTAGAAATGGATGTTTCTAATCTTGCTCCTAGTGGCGAGCAAAACTCGCCAATGGCGATCAATCCGGATGGAGCTCGCTTTGAGCTATGGACTACTCGCTCCTCACCGTTGACTAGTTTTCTTTTGCAAAATACTTATGTTGGAACTTTTGTGCCGGTAGCCAAGGTCGTGATTGATACCGAAGATCCGTGGGGCAAAGTCGTAGATACCGATGCTTTTACCAATGTCACTTATGCGAATCCAAGTTTTGCTACGGCGAAACTTGTTCCTGAAAATGTTTCGGCAATGGTTCGCCGAACAAGGGCTGACCGACCATTTAAGGTTTATGTGACAACTCAAGGGTTGCGCAGTGGTGTCAGTGATCCGGTAGCTTCAAAAAGCGTCGATTTTTTCCGTCATCTTCAGTCTTACGGAACAAACGGTACTGGTGAAGGCATTGTTCGTTCGCAAGCGATCCTTGCAACTCCGGCACAACCACAGATTAGCACTAATGGAGTTCAAAATCCTTTAGTGGTCACTTTGACCGCAATTGCTGGTGCAGACCGAACAAAAATTAGAGGTGAGGAAACATTTTCGGTTTATTCACTGAATGATACCCAAATTTCCTCTCAGGTCATTCCGCCTAATAAATTGTCCTCACAGTATGTCCAAATTTGGCCAATGACCGATGGTTCGTTGTCTGGCATCAGCATGGATGCCGTTGTTCGATTTTCATTGCCGACAGTCTCATTTCACTACAATGACACATATCCGGGTTCGCAAAATTTTGCGCAAATTTATAAGGGGGAAAAGCGTGACAATGTCGTTGGGGTAATTGTGCCGGGATCGCATAAAAATAATACCTCACAAATTCCTGCGACTTATTTGTCTACAACTGGAGCTGATTTTGATCGTTTGATTGATACAGATGGTCGTTGGACGATTGAGCTATTAACGATTTCTCCTTTCGACACCATCCGCTTGGATTATGTTACTTTTACCGTAAATCGTACCATTGAAGTCAATAGCACCGTCACTACGATTGAGTGACTCAGGGGCCTTTCAAGGCTTTGAGTAATTCATTTCTAAAATTCTCATTTCGATAGATGAGAGAAAACCTCGCCTCTTTGGACTTGCGCAACAGATCCTCCACTTCGGTGAAAGCCAGGAGTAGGAACAAACCCTTTACCGGTTCCCGATGAAACGATTGAGTCCGCGTTACAAATTGATCTTCGACCGTCCGGCGCTGCTGGTTGGTGAGCAAGGGGCCGTGCTCGTTGACGACTTGTTTGCGCAAGGCCTCGAACCGGCTCTCGATCAAGTCGGCAGAAGCTTCGGGGTCAAAATAATGGACACTGAGTTCGAACAGCTTACCGCTGAGAAAGCGACCCTCCAGCGCGCTGGCTTGGGTTTCCGGCAAAAAGCCTTTTGGCGCTTGGATTTTCAAGATCCGCATCGCCGGTTGATCTGCGGGCAGACAAATGGTTACATCCAGGGAATGTCGGGATGCCCAAGTAATCAACTTTTCAGGAGAGTCACCCCAGTGCAGGCCGAAAGGCGGTTCGAGGACGGCTTGCGCCAAAGCGTGGCTGACCACCAAGCCGAAAATGGCGGCGTAAAATGCCCAAGTGCGAAAGTGCCTCCCCATAGCGGAAGGTTCGGGGTTTTGTGGCAGTTTCGCAAGGCGCGATCTCTGCGGCGGGGTTTTGTGTTGATCGAGTCGATGATGGCGCTGTCCTTGTTGACTTTGCTAGGGTTGGTTCTTTTCAAGCTATCGCTCAACATCTTGAGCCCGCGGCAATGGGTGCTGCGGCAAACGGTGACTGATGCTTATATGACTTATGAGCGTGCTTACGCCGAGCGGATTCCGTTTGAGGATCTGTTGGCCAACACTTCTCCATGGCCGGTATTTCCGACGACTACGGCCACCGTGGTGGAGGTCGGACGGCTGCCCGGTGGAGTTGCGATCAACGGCACGGTGACCCGAACCCGGATCGCGGATACGGGTAACTACCCGATCGATGGCGGCAGCGGGACGGTGACCACTAACCCTGCAGCGATGAAAGTCTGGAAAGCGCAAAGCGTCCTCA
>JAYWAR010000095.1:0-2260 GCA_043782285.1 Akkermansiaceae bacterium
ACCCATGTCCAAATACCTCATTTTTGCCGCCACGCTAACCGCATTAAGCGCCTGCACCCCACCGCCATCCGTGCCTCCACCACGGCACCGCCCGAATCCGCCGCTCGCGCCCACGTCCATTTCTGCGGGCGAAACCTCACCCGACCTCGCGCCACAATCCGCAGCGAACCAAGCGGCCCCCGCCACTGGCGGCTATCCCACTGCCGAGCACACCGCAGACCCTGACCAAGTGCTCAGCCCCTACGAGCCCTACAACGTTATCGACGTTGCAGGTTTCAAACCGGGACAACTCGCCCGCGACCCGTCAAATCAGAAAATTTTCCGAGTTCCTTGAACTCTTCATTCCGCCGCAAGAATCAATCTCGATCGCCATTGCCACAAAACTATCGGACCTTCACCACGTGCCATCCACCCAAGCGATCGTGATTCGCCTTACCCGGCTCACCGAAACTAGCTTGATCGTCCATTGGTTCAGCGAAACATACGGATTAGTCAAAACCGTGGCCAAGGGAGCCAAGCGCCCGAAAAGTCAGTTTGCCGGACAGCTCGATCTATTTTTCGGGGGGGAAATCACCTTCAGCCAAGCACCCAGTGGTGAACTCCACTCGCTCCGCGAAGTCGCGATTCACCAATGGCGCGAAGGGCTGCGCCGCGACTATACCTCAACCTTGCTCGCCGCCTACTGCTGCCAATTGTTGGAATCCGCAGTAGAACCCGAGCACTCCGAACCCGAGCTTCATGACTTACTCAAACGAGCACTCGACCACCTCAATACCTGCCCCCCCAGTTTGCGAGCGCTCCGCCACTTCGAAACCGAATTGGCCCGCCTTCTCGGCGTCCTTCACCATCAAAATCCAGCCGCACTCTCGCTTCACGACGCGCTAGGTAGCTTACCCGCATCACGTCGCGAATTGCTAGAAAGACTCCCACCTCAAAATGGTCACCGCTCATCCACCTAGAGCACTTCCAAGCCACCCATCGAATCGGATCAATCACAAAATATTCGATACCACTGCTGGCTCTACCTGAGCCACCGCAAGGGCCGCAATCCCTTCTTTACGCCCGATAAAGCCCATCGTTTCATTCGTGGTCGCCTTGATCCCAACTCTTTGCGGCAAGATCCCAAGCGCAGCACCAATGTTTTTCTGCATCGCCTCACGATAAGATAAAATTTTGGGAGCCTCCGCAATCAATGTAGAATCGACATTGATGATCGTAAAATCTAACTCTGAAGCCAGGTCCCTGCATTTTTCCAAAATTTTCAACGAACTGATATCCTTACATCCCGCATCACCAGGCGGAAAATAGTACCCGATATCTGGCAGCCCCATCGCTCCTAACACCGCGTCCGCAATCGCATGACACAAGACATCCGCATCAGAATGACCCGCCAGCCCATAGCAGTATGGAATCGTCACCCCGCCGAGAACTAAAGAACGGTTTTCTGCAAATTGATGAACATCGTAGCCAATACCCGTCATACCTGAAATTTGAAGTTAGTGATTAGAAATTTCAAATCACAGAATTTCCTCAAGTGGAATTTTACCATTGCTCGCGATGATCGAGTAGGTGTCACGAATCCCAGAAATTGGCGTGAGTTCAACCTTACCTCCCGCCGCCTCGACCAGAAGCCGACCCGCCGCAATGTCCCAGAGCGAAATCTGCGACTCAATGTAGCCATCAATCCGGCCACTCGCAATATAGGCCATCCCGAGCGCCGCAGAACCCATCATCCGCATCTTGCGGGCGCGAAGCGATGCTTTGTGAAAACGGTCCACTCCCGTGCGGAGAGCCTCATCATCTTTACCACAACCGACATAGAGAATCGACTCACCAAGAGTCGTCCTTTTACTGGCCTCAATCGGATGTCCATTGAGCCTCGCCAAGCCACCTTTTTCGACGGTCCACGTTTCACCGACCATCGGATCATGGATGACCCCAACCACAATTTCGCCAGCGATACGAAGTCCGATAGACACACAAAAATGCGGAATGCCGTAGTAGTAGTTCACCGTTCCATCAATGGGATCAACGATCCACTGACGCTCAGATGCCTGATTTCCCGCGAGACCTTCCTCACCGTATAGCGCGTCACCCTCACGCGCTCCTAACAAAATTGCAGTGATCAGCTCTTGAGATTCCTTGTCGAGCGCAAGTTTGATATCATGCTGGCTGGCTTCATCAACAACGGCATCGCTGCCAAAATGCTGACGAAGAAATTTACCCGCTTCAAGAGCGGCGTGAGTGGCAAGTTCGAGAT
>JAYWAR010000096.1:0-17120 GCA_043782285.1 Akkermansiaceae bacterium
TATCGATTTTCCTCATGAAGATTATCAAAATCGAGAAAAACGGGGACTCAAACGGCGATGACGAAATGCTTGCAGGAAGGCCGAATGTGGGAAATCCGCACGTCCGGTTTGACGAGAGGGAGCAACGAGACTGGCGCAAGCCGCCCGTTGCTCTCGACTCGACTCAAATCCGTGGTTTTGAATCTGTCTTTTGGACGGCTTCTTTTTCGTCTAGAGACCTTGGGCGATGGTGAGACTGTGCTTGAGCGGGGCCCTGCCTGCTCCGGCCGGATTGATTTAGGAGATTTGAAGTCTAAGTCCGGCAGGCTACTAACAGCGGTGATTGTCGAAGCTGGGGAGTGAGTGGTTATTTTTTCCAGAGGTAAACCCAGCGCTCAGAAACGACTTTACCGGTCTCGTCTTGGAGCTCACAGGTCATGTCGATGTCGGCCAAATCTTTAGGCGGCTCGAGCACAAAAAATGCCCGTAAAACTTGCGGCATGTGGAGCAGAGGACTGCGGCCGAGGCCAGCGGGTAGGTCATCGACATTTGGCATGCTGAGATCACTTAACCCGACATGGATGATTTTCACCGCTTGCTGGTTGAGGGTGACGACCGGTTTCAGTTTTGAAAGATCGTCCCATTTGGGATCACCGATTTTAAGTTCTGGGCGCAGGGGTTTGGCGAAATCGACGGTCATCAGCAATTGATTTGGTTGTTGCACCGGATTGCCAGTGCGAGTTGCGCGGACGGTAAAAAGCCCGGAGGCGGCAGGATCGCGTAGCCAGCGCAAGCGGTAATGAAAGCGGGCGGTTTTACCGACTTCTAAAGTCGGTTGCGGCTCCCAAGCGAGGATGACGTTGTCGTTGGTTTCATCGTTCGTCGGCATTTCGATGAGGTGCAGTTTCCCCAGCTCAAATCCCTCCAGTGGCTCGACGCGAACGCTGGGGCGGTTATGATAAGCTGCCTCGGGGTCTTGATAGGATGAAAACGACCGGTCGCGTTGCAACAAGCTCCACGAACGGGGTTTTTCTAAAGTGAAAACGCAGTGCCGAAATTGATCTTTGGTCGTTTCCAGGGGACGGTAATGGAGATTTCCGCTGCCCAGCTCCATCAGCAGACCGTCGCTGTCGTGGACTTCCGGGCGGAAATCGTAGGGGCGGGGGTGAGTGCCTTCACCGAACCAGAACATGCTGGAAAATGGTGCGATTCCTAATTGTTGCACCGGCCGTCGCAAGGTGATTTCGGCGGTGATATCCATCACGGTTTCCGGGCCGGGAGTGATGACGAATTGGTAGGCTCCCGCGACACTTTCACCATTCAGCAAAGCGCTGACCGTGAGATTTTTCGAGTCTTTGGTGGGTTTTTCGAGGTAGAATTCCGAGAAGTCAGGAAACTCTTCAGGCACTCCGGGGAGAGCGCTGTTGATGGACAAACCGCGAGCGGAAAGGCCATAAGGTGCATCTTTTGGAATCGCTCGGAAATAACTGGCACCCATGAACACCAGAAATTCATCCATGTAGTCTTGCGAATTCAAATGGGTGCGTGCTCGCCAACCGGCATAACCCGCAGGCGGCGGCGTTCCGCTTGGCACTTTTTGCTTGCCGTAATTGAACAGGCTTTGATCAAATTTGAGTGGTTCGGATTTACCCTCAGTTACTTGATAAAGAGTGACCATTTTTTTGGCGGTCCATCCTGGGTGAAAAAAGTCGATCGAGAACGGCGCGGCGGTTTGCGCCCATAATCCAGAGTCCATTTGGAAGCGAATGTCGCGGTGTTGGTCGTAAGTCAGGTTTTTCCAGTAATCTGCGAGATTTGACGGCGGCTCGGCGAAGGGGCTGGCAGCTATTTTACGGGCTTTTACGCAGAGTGATTCGAAAGTAAAATCCTCGGCCTTGGCCGAAATCGGTAAAATCAGCAGCGCGAGGGTCGGTAGAAAATGGCGAGAATAAACGGTCATAGGTTCAACTTGAAAGACCTTCGATTTGTGAGACCTAAATCAGACGCTGGCAATAGCGAGCATTCGGTGGGTGGCCTCAAACGGATCGAAATTCTGAGTTCAGGGTTGGTGCGGAAACTTAAGTTGAGGTTTCAATCATCGCGTTGCAGAAAATCTTGTAAAGCAGTTGCCAATTTAAGCGAAATCCCGGGTAGCTTGGCGATTTCAGTAAGCTCAGCTTTTTTTATGCGGGCGACACTGCCAAATTTTTCGAGCAGCAAATTTTTCTTGGCAGGGGAGACGCCGGGGCAGTCATCGAGTAGGCTTTCCTTCATCCGGCGGCGGTAAAGGAGGCCACTGTAGCCGTTGGCGAAGCGGTGGGCTTCATCGCGAATGCGCTGGAGTAACTTCAGCGCTCCGCGATCGTGGGGGATTCGGATCGATTCACTGCGGCCGGGGACAAAGACTTCCTCATGCTGTTTGGCAAGTCCGACGACGGGGAGATCGTGCAGGCCGAGTGCCTGCAGCTCGCGAACCGCCATGCCTAACTGGCCTTTGCCGCCATCGACGATGACTAGGTCTGGCAGCGCGATTTTGGCAAGGCCAGAGCGGGCGAGGCGGCGTTGAATTTCGACGGTGCTTTCTTGGGAAAAATCGGCAGCAGTGGGGGCGGCGGCCTTGTTTTCTTGTAAAATGCGCGAGTAGCGGCGCCGAATCACCTCGGCCATCGAGGCAAAATCATCCTGCCCCTCGACGCTGCGGATGCGGTAGCGGCGGTAGTTGGCGTTGTCTGGCTTGCCATCGGTGAAGCGGACCATCGATGCGACGATGTGATTGGATGAGACGTTGGAAATGTCGAAGCATTCCATGATCTGAGGCGGGCCGGCGAGGTAGAGTTGTTGGCCAAGTTCTGCGAGATCGGCGGTGGGGGTAACGGTACTTGGGATGCCAAGGCCGCGAGCAAACTGGCGGGTCGGGCTGAGGGTTTTTTCGAGGTTTTGGAGGATGTCGCGAGAGGCTGCGGCTTTTTCGAAGTCGAGAGTTTCGGCGGCGGTACTCATTTCTAAGCGGAGTTGGTCGAAAACCTCGCGTTTGCCCTTGCCTTCAAGGATGCGGCAGGCTTCTTCGATTTTCATGAAATAAGCCTCACGAGTGATCCGGGCAATGCAGGGGGCGGCGCAGTTGCGGATGATATCAGCGTTGCAGTGTTTGTAGTCGGCTTCATCGGGTTGTGGAGAGCGGCAAACGCGCAGGCCGAGGCGCCGGTTGAGCCATTCAAGAGTGCTGAGCAGTGCGCTGGAGTGGGGGAAGGGTCCGAAGTAGCGTGAGCCATCTTCTCGCTTGCTGCGGGTCGTTTGGAAGCGCGGCCACGGGTCAGCAAGGCGGATTTTAACGAGGTAAAAGCGCTTGTCATCGCGAAGAGCGATGTTGTAGCGGGGAAGATACTCTTTGATGAGTTTGGCTTCCAGCACCAGCGATTCCTCTTCATTGCGGACGGTATGAAATTCGAAATCGTCAATCGAATCAATCAAGGCTCGGGTTTTAACGTTGCCGCGCATTTTCTGTGACGCCATGAAATATGAGGAAACACGACGTTTCAAATCGAGAGCTTTGCCGACGTAAATGATCGAACCAAGACGATCTTTCATCAAATAAACCCCGGGTTGGTGAGGGACTTGACGGAGCTTGGTTTTGAAATCAGGGCTGGACATAAAGGCGATGTGGCTGCACTCATCGAACTGTCGGAATTTCAAAGATCAACCGAAATTCTTGTCGTTAAATTGAGGGTGAGTTGCGAAGTTTAAAATCTGGATATCTCACTCAAAAGCCAGTGTTTACATTTCACCAATTAGACAATCTGACTTGACACCGCAGCGGTGCTCGAGTGCAATCCGCCTCTAGTCCGTATGCCGCGAAAAACCCCTAAAATCTCCGCGCAAATTTCTGCGATTTTGGTATATTCTATTTTGGGCAGTCTTTCAGTCACTCAGGTGACGGCTCAGGCACCTGCTCCGGTGGTGGTGGTGGTTGCCCCGGCAACTTTAAATCGTTTATTTGCTGAGGCAGAAGCGGCTTTTGTTTCTGGGAATTATTTAACGGGGGTTTCGAAAATTGAGGAGCTGCTCAAAGCCCTAGGCACCAGCAAGGATGCTCCGTTAGAATTACTTTATTTCAATGTCGGTCTGGGAAATTTGTTAGGAGAGAAAGCCGCCGAGGCTGAAGCCGGATTTGCGGAGTATTTGAAGCGCTTTCCGAAAGGCGAATACGTCAGTCGTAGTTATCTTGGGATCGGTCGTGCTGGAATCCTCCAAAATACCGGTGAAAGCAAATTACGGGCGATTGAGGCACTCAAAATTGCAGCGAAAGACTCGAAGCTGCGTTCAGAAGCGGGTCTTTCGCTGGGCCAAGTTTACACGGATCTGGGTAAACACGAAGATGCATTGATTGTTTTCAAGAGCCTGATGGGTTCCGATATTCGTTCTCCGCGGCAGACCTCAGCTGCGGTGGAGGTTGTGGGGCTTCTTGCCGATACGAGTAAGCTGGAAGACTTGCTGCTCTACTTAGACCGATTGAGCAGTCAAGAGGGAGTGCGGGACGCACTCGCTTGGTATGCCAATCAGCTGGTTGTGCGTGGTGATGGCTTGGTTGGAGCCCAAGCTTACGAGGCGGCGCTCGCGATTTTCAGATCGGTGCCGCCGCGCAGTCAAATTTTAGAGATTCAAAAAACGACCTTGGAGTCGCAACGCAGAGATTTGAAAGTCATTCAAACTCGTGTGGATGTGGAAAAAAATAAGCCTTTGGGCCAGCGTTCCGCGTCTTTTGCTGCGGCTTCTGAATTGCTAATTAGCCTCAAACCTGCGGTTGAATTGTCGGAAAAAGCCTTAGCCGTGATCGAGGAGAAGACAGATTTTAACGCATCTTTACTCATGCGTCGTGGCCGCTGTCTTTATTTCCTTGAGCGTTACGAAGAAGCGTTAGTTTGTTTTCGTGCCTTACGCACCAAATACGCGACAGCCACCGATGCGAAATCCGCAGCTTATGCTGAAATTGTGATTTTGAGCAAACTTAAGAATATTTCAGAGATTAAAATTCTTTGTGATGCTTACCTCCGCAAGTACCCTGATGCTGATAATGTGGAACAGGTTGCAGGTCTAGCGGGTGAGGTGCTCGTCCAAAGTGGAAATTGGGCTGAAATCGGCAGCTTTTATCGCAATCTTGAAACCAAATTTCCTCGCTCGGAAAACCTAGATCGCTATACGTTTTACCAAGGGCTTTCAATTTTCCAAAATAGTAATTTTAAGGAGTCTGTTGCAACGTTCAGCAAATTTTTGAGTGCCTTTCCGAACAGTGGGTTATTTGAAAATGCCATGTATTATCTCGCAATGGCAAATTTTCTATCAGATGACTACAAGCAAACTCTCACCTCTTGCAAAGAGTATCTTGCCAAATTTCCAGATGGACGTTTTGCGGGTGACATGCGTTATCGATTGGCATTTATCGATTACAATGACAAGACGGTCGATCAATCAGACAAAGTCATTAAGGATTTAGGCAATTTTCTCAAACAACATCCTGATGATGCAGCAGCAGGCTCGATGTATTGCCTGTTAGCAGATTCATATAAAAAGAAGACTTCGAACATGCCTGATGAATTGGCGCAGTTCCAACGCTTGGCACTTGATGCTTATAAAAAAGCGATCGACTCAGACAGTCCTGACGACGTGATTCAATATGCGCTCGATTCTTCGACTAAAATGCTTCAGGCCAACAAGGACTGGGCCGGAGTTGCGGCTCTTCATAGCGCTTTTCTACAAAAAAAGCCGGATAGCCCGCTCGCATTGCAGTCTGCGACTTGGGTCGCCAAGACCAAAGCCCGCGAAGGTAAAGTGGAGGAAGCAACGGCGATGCTGGCAAATGCGCTCAAATCACGGATTGCCAATCCTTCTGCCGAACAAGTTGAACTATTGATTGATGAATTGGTAAAAACGCTTGTTCCTCGCAAAAAAGCTTCCGAAATTGATGTGGATGCAATCGATAAACAACTGGTTGACATTTTAAATGGCATAATTGTCGGTCAAGAAAGCGCGACCACCAACGCCCGACTTTATTTTGCACGGGCACGCTTGGCTCAAATGCTGAAGCGGCAGGATCTATCGGATCGTTACCTGAAGGGAATCGCGACAATTAATGCTAAAAATCCAGCGGTTTTAAGCCCAGCTTTATTGGCAGTTTCGGGAGATATTTTGCTCAAACTTGGGAATTTGGATGATGCGGAAGCGATGTTCAAACGACTCAGTGAACGTTATAAGAGTGGGAACTTTTCCGACGCGGGACCGGTTGGCTTAGGCTATGTCACACTTGCACGCAAACAACCGGAAGAGGCGCTCAAAATCTTTGAGAATGCCATCGAAAATAATCCGGGGACGTCTCGCCTCAAAGAAGCAACCCTCGGCAAATTGGATGCCTTGTTTGAACTTAACCGCCTAGAAGCTGCTGAGAAGTTGTCACTCGAAATCGTTGCTGATAAAATGTTTCGCGGTGAAAGTGCGGGTAAAGCATATTTAGTTTTAGGTAAAGTCTACCGCAAACAAGCAGACAAGGCCACCAACAATGAGGCGAAGCTTGAATTGCTTAAAAAAGCTCACGGGATTTATCAACGAGTATATGTAGCTTATCAAAGTCAGCCCGAAGTTTGCGCCGAGGCTTACTGGCAGGCTTACGAAACCGCTACAGCTCTCAGTGATCGCGGCCTCGCGAGTGAGACGCTCAAGGCGCTTGCCGCTAATCCAAAACTTAAAAACACCGCACGGGCGATCAAAGCGCTTGAGCTAACTCGCTAAATTTCCAGAACTTCCATGTTTTTAAAGAACTCATTTCAGTCAGTTTTGCTGGCATGCGCGGCTATTGTCTTACCATTGTCCTTGGCGATGGCGGCAGAACCGACGCGGTTGGTTCTCCGCAGCGGAGGCTCGTTACCATTGACTGCGGTTACCTTGCAGGGGGATAAGTTAGTTACAATCGTCGCCGGCGAGGGTTATGTGCTGGGACAAATTTTTCCTTTGACGGGGGTCGATCATGTATTTGGTGAGAAACCTCCGACTTACAGACCGGCGATTGCAATGTTGTTGATGGGTAAGCCTGTTGAAGCGCTTAAATTGCTCGAGCCGATTGTTATTGAGCAGCGCGCAACGGCTAAAATCCCCGGAAATTTTTGGTTGGACGCCGCACGTGCTGCCTTGGTGGCTTATGCGGTGACTGGTAACACGGTGAAGTGTAGTGAGATTGGCAAAGAAATTTCCGAGGCTACAATCAGCCAGGGAATTGATCCATTTGTCTCGCTCGGTAAAGCTTTACTGCTTCCGTCTTCGGTCAAAATCGAGGAGCGGGCGGTGGCTTTGGGTGACCTCACCACGGACGATTTACCTGCCGATGTTTGTGCCTATGCTTCATTGTATCGTGCGGATTTGCTAAATACAATCAAGCGTGATTCAGATACGAGCAAAGGCCGTAAACAGGATTTAGCATCCCTCGAAGCATACCTCACCATTCCCTGTTTGTTTCCTTCAGGCAGCATTATTCTTAATTCGGTTGCGGAGTTAAAAGCCGCAGAATTTTTGGTCGCTCTCGAACGTCGCGAAGAAGCCGTTGCTCTTCTTAAATCTGCGGTCCGAGGGGCCACCGGCACTTCCATCGCAGTAGACGCTCAGAAACGTCTTGAAACTCTTCAATAATCTTATTTTTAACTAACGCTCAATATCCACGCTATGAAAAAAACCATCCAAACAGCTGTTTCGGCGGCTCTGCTTTTCCTTCCTATGACCGCCTTTGGTGCGGAAGCTGCCCATGCTGCAGTGGTCAAAAAGACTTTTATTGATGTTCTTGCCGACGGTGGCTGGTGTATGTACCCAATTGGTGCATTTTCGGTAGCTACAGTTTGGTTGATCATTGACATCTGGATGCGTACCAATAGCCAGAAGATGGTTCCGCCGGGGGATATCTCGATCGCTCAGCAAGCTTTTTTGGCGGGTGATTATATCGGTGCTTATCAGGCAATGAAAGATGCAAATAGTCCTTTTGCCAATGTGGTCCGAGCGGCGCTTTCTTCGGTTGGCTACGGTAAAGATGCGACCGAGGAGGCACTCGTTGCGGAAGTCGATAAGGTCAGCTCCAAGCTTCAAACTCGGATCAATTACCTTTCGGTTATCGGGGTTTGTACTCCGATGGTCGGGCTTCTCGGCACGGTTTCAGGGATGCGCGGTGCTTTTGCCAGCCTCGGTTCTGCTGGGATTGGTGATCCCGCAGCGCTCTCGGGTCACATTGGTGAGGTGCTGATTGCCACGGCTTCAGGTCTTTTCATTGCGATTCCAGCATTCATGGGCTTTTATTTCCTACGCAATAAATTGCAATCTGGAGTTCATCATCTCGAAGAAGAGGCGGAACGCTTATTCCGCAATGCTCCGTATGATTATTTGAAAGATGCGGACGTGGGCCAAGAGGAGACATTTGCGGCTCTTCCCAATTGGCTTGAGAATCAACAAGGTGCCTGAGCGACGCCCTAGGCAAAATTAAAACACTAATCACCAAACACCATGGCTGGCGGCGGAGGAGGAGGAGAAAGTGGCGAACCAGAGTTCCAGATTGCTCCCATGATCGATGTGTTGCTGGTGCTACTCATCTTTTTCATGAGTATCACTTCGGCAGAGGTCATGAAAGTGGATAAAAACATCAAGCTGCCGATTTCGGCTAATGCCAAAAAGCGGGATCCTGAGATGTCTAAGCACGAGATCGCAATTAATATACGCTGGGACCCGAAAGAGGGCAAATCAACGCTTCTCGTCGATGAAAAACCTTATCCGAATATTTCCGAGTTGATTCCTTATTTGAAAGACCGGCAACAAAAAGATCCTCTATTGCGTGCCGTGATTCGTGGTGATAAACTACTGCCAGCAATCGAAATTCAAAAAACCATGAATCTCGTCGGCGAGGGTGGAATTTCTGATATCTCTTTCGCAGCTTCCAATAAATAATTTTTCATGAGTGGCCGTCGCAAAAAAAAATCGTCCTCCGAAGTCAATCTCGGTTTCCAGATCGCACCGATGATTGATGTGGTTTTCGTGATTATGCTTTATTTCATGGTGATGGCAGGTGCTGTTCAAGTGGAAAATGCGCACAACACCAAACTCCCGGGAACAGTTGCTGCTGAGACGGATACGCTGATGCCCGATGAAATCTCTGTCCGGATTGAGGACGATGGCCAAATCTATCTCAACGATGATCCTCTCGATACGCCAGATGACAAGTTGTTGCCGGAGCTTGCGAGTAATCTGAAGCAACTTCGTGATAGCAGCGAGGCGTCGAAATCAAAAGTATTGGTGACCATTTACGCGAACGAGCTTTCACGCTACGAAAGAACGATTGATGTTTTGGATGCACTCAGCCGAGCACAACTTTCTGATGTGACTTTTCAAGCAGGCAGTCCTGACTGAAGAGTATCTGTAATTTACCGTTTAGACCTAAGATTATTATGATTACTTACGATAATGAGGGAAATCCGATGGAACATAAGCCTCAGAGACTTGGTTATTGGTCCAAGCTTGGCGGTGGTTCTCTGATGTTCGCGGCGCTATTTCACGTGATTGTATTGCTTGTTGGGGCGATTTGGATTTTTCAGGTCATCAAGCCACCGGTTAAAGTGGTAGATTTTTTACCTCCCGGAGGAGGTGGTGGTGAGCGTGGCGCCCAACACCAAGTACAGCAAAAAAAACGTGCCCAAATTACTCCAACGACGAATGCCAAGCGCGTCTTCGCCGAGGGTGCACAGTCATCTTATGCAATTCCTGAACAAGGTGATAATTTTGGTGAAATGTCTAAGCTTAGCTCCCTCAGTGGTGGTGGAATGTCTGGCGGCTTAGGTGGCTCTGGTGTTGGCTCCGGCTTCGGCAAAGGTGCCGGTGTCGGTAGCGGCGTTGGCATGGGTGCGGGAGCAGGTAAAATGTTTGGTTTGATTCCAGAAAGCATGCGTAAGCGTTGCTCCAAGGAAGATCGACTTCAACGTCTCAAGGACAACGGTGGTACTCCTGCTTGCGAGGAATCAGTTATCAATTCCCTACGTTGGCTTAAAGGTAAGCAAAATCCGAATGGATCTTGGGGTAATAGCGAAAGTCCCGCAATGACCGGTTTGGTTTTGCTAGCCTATCTTGGGCACTGTGAAACACCGGTTTCCGAAGAGTTTGGCGAATCCTGCATGAAAGGAATTGTTTACCTCGTAAATGTAGGAATGTCTAACGATGGCCGAATTGCGGATAATTATGTCAGTGACCATTGGTGCTATCAGCATGCAATCGCAACCTATGCCTTGGGCGAAGCCGCAACTTTTTGTAAAGAGGCGAAAATTGAAGTGCCTAATTTGATGGCGGTTACTGAAAAAGCAGGTCAATATATTATTGATAATCAGCATGAAAATGGTGGTTGGTCTTACAGCTATGCTAAAAAAGTAGGTCACGTTGATACTTCCGTGACGGGTTGGCAAATTCAAGCGCTCAAAGCATGCAGTCACACGGATATTCGGTATCGTGGCTTGACCAGCTCGATCTCTAGATCGCTTAAATACCTAGCAGGCTGCCAAAACAAGCATGGTGGTTTTGGCTATTTGAATCCAAATAACGTAGCTGCCGGCACTTATTACACTTTAACCGGAGTTGGAGTTTTGTGTCATCAAATGTGGGGTCGAGGCGTAAGTACGGAAGTGCTCAATGGCGTTAAATATATCACTCAAAATACCAAATTTGATTTTAATACTCAGAATTCAGACCTCTATTGTCATTATTATGAATCTCAAGCAATGATGCAAGCGGGTGGTGAAGCTTGGAAATTTTATAATAATATTTTTCGGGATCAATTGCTAAACAATCAAGATACTGATGGTTCATGGAAAGCTCCGGGATTTGCAAATGATCAGTTAAAGTCTAACGCGATTTATCGGACCTCACTTTGTACCTTAATGCTGGAGGTTTATTATCGCTTCCTTAAATCGACAGGTGGTAGTTCGATGCAGGGGGGGATTTAAGACTTGATCGTGTCGTTTGATGGGTCGTTCGATTGTTCAGAATATGTTATTATGTATTTGCTGAGTTTCGTGTCAGCTTCCTGTATTTTCTAATTCGATCTGCGATTTAGAGCCAAGGTTGGTGGTTATTTTTCGGAAAGTTAAACTTTAGATTATTCATGAAGTGCTGTTATTTTTCTACCGTTGGATTCTTTTTTTCGGCGCTCATTGCTTCGGCTGCGACGGTGACTCCGGTAGCGTCGGCAAAGGAAATGAACTTCCTTGAGATTCTCGCCAAAGGTGGAATCATGATGTATCCGCTGGGGGTAATGTCAGTGATCACAATGGTGCTGATTTTCATTTTTTTGCTAACAATTCGACGTAACGCGATTGTCAGTGATCGTTTCATGAATGGCGTCGAATCGATGATTCGTAAGCGAGATTTTATGGGTTTGAGCTCGCTGAGCCACCGGCGCAATGAATGTATGGCACGGATCACTCAGAAGACCTTGGATTTTGTGATCGCGAATCCGAATACTCCTTTCGAAAATGTTCGGGAAGTCGCTCAATCTGAAGGCTCGCATCAGGCGGGCTTACTTACTTCGCGGATCACTTATTTAGCAGATTTGGGGGCGATCGCGCCGATGGTTGGGTTGCTTGGCACAGTACTTGGAATGATTGAGGCCTTTATTGAAATTTCTTCGGGGGAAGTTGCCGGGGTTCGGCAAATGGGTTTGGCCGAAGGGGTTTCTAAAGCGTTGATTGCGACGGCGGGTGGTTTGGCGATCAGCATTCCGGCTTTGGCTTTTTACTCGATTTTCCGCGGACGGGTGCAAAAATACACTTCTGAGCTGGAAGCGGCGGCTACTTATTTCGTGATTCTGCTACAAGATCAATTGGTGCGTCAACCGAGCCAAGGAGTGGTGAGTCCGGCGCTTCGTTCGCGCGAAGACTACACGCTACCAGTGGCCTCTCCTCTCGCTGGTGAACGGCCTGACCTTCACGGTATTTAACCGAGCCCTGGATGAAATTTTCCAACCGTCAGCCACCCGCGATCGCCATCCAGTTGGCACCGATGATAGATATTTTATTGTTGTTGCTGAGTTTTTTCATCATCAGTTGGCAGTTTAGTAAGTCCGAAACTGAGCTCAAGGTTTCAGTTCCGACGGCTCAAGAGGGCGCTGAGCCGGAACGAGTGCGGGGTGAAATCATCATCAATGTGCTTGCGGATGGAGTTATCCGGGTCGATAGCTCAACTCTCGACCGGGAACAGTTATTTGAAAAACTTTCCACCATCGCCAAACAGTTCCCGAATCAACCCGTTCGAATCCGAGGTGATGGCGGAGTCGCTTACCAGCGGATCGTCGAAGTCATCGATACCTGTCAAAAAGCTGGGATTTGGAATATTTCTTTTGCCACCCAGTTGCCGCCGCCAGCGAAGTGATTCCCTTGGCAAACGCTTTGAAATGGATAACGCTTCACGCACCTTGAAACGCGCCCTCGTAGTCCTTTTTCTCATCACCGCTTCAGTGTTTGCCCAGATTCCTCGGGCGACGGCGGTCGATCCAGCCTTGAGCCCGGATGCGGCGAATGATTTTTTTCTGCGTGGCAAAAATCTCTATGATTCCGCCCAAGCGAGTACCACTCTCGACAACCGCAGCGATTACTTCCAGCGCGCAGCTGTCATTTTTTCTGATTATCTCAGCTCGTTTCCCAACCATCCGAATGCCGAAATGGCGTGGTGGTACCTTGGCAACAGCTACTATCAATCGGGGCAACTCGATGACGGTAAGCGTTGTTTCAGTACCTTGTTGAATCGTTATGGTAAGGGCAAGTGGGTTGCGGCAGCTGCCTACACCATGGCGGCTGACCACTACAATAAAGCCGAGTACGCCTTTGCCGCTCCGATGTTCGAGCGCTTTGCGGCCGATGCCGTTAAACCCGAAGAGCGGGCGAGGGGTAACTACTTGGCTGGAAACTGTTATCGGTTGCTCGGTCGCGATCGCGAAGCGGTAGGCTCGTTTAGAAAAGTCGCCGAAGACCCGGCTGGTGTTTTGTATGCGCCGCAGGCGAAAATCGCACTGGCTTATCTTTCTTTGAAATCGGGTAAGCTGCCGGAAGCACTCACCCAGTTTGAGGAGGTCATTGCCGGGCCTTATTCTGCTAAAATTCGTGGTGAAGCGGCGCTCCAGGCATCACTTGTCGCAACCAAGCTCGGCCAGACCGAATTGGCAGACCGCTACCTTCAACTGATTCTACGCACTGCGGGGATGGAGGACTTCAGCCCAGAAGCTCAGACTGCATTGATGGCCAATTTGTTCGCCAAAAAAGCCTACCGTGAAGTTGTCGATATTTTTCGCCGCAGCTCGGCTAAAGCCTTGGGCGAAAAAGAAGCCGATCGCCTGATGATTGCCGGGCGTGCCTACATGCAATTGAAGCTGCCGAGCGAAGCGCTGGAACTTTTCCGGGATGTCGAAAAGTTGGTGAGACCAGAGACGGAAATGGCTTTTCACGCGTCTTATTACCGCTTGCTTTGTTTTTTTCAAATCGAAGGTAACCACTTGCCAGACCAAGTGGACGCGTTCCTGCAGCTCTACCAAAAATCGCGGCCTGAGGATTCTCGCATTCACACAGCTTTGATGATGAAGGCGGAAAGCTTATTTACGCATAAAGAGGCTGCCGCAGCAGCTAAGGTTTACAGCCAGATCAATGCCAATTTGATCAGCGAAAAAAATCGTCCGGGCCTGCTTTACCAGCGGGGCTGGTGCTTGTCTGAAGCGGGGGATGGGCAAGGAGCGATTCGTTCGCTCAGTGAGTTCATCAGCAAATACCCGGTCGATTCGCGGGTTCCCACCGCGCTTGCCAAGCGTGCGAAGGCCTATTCCGAGAGCGCTGAGCCGGCCAAGGCGATTGCCGACTATGATCGACTGATTGCCGCTGCTGCCACTCCTGACGAGTTGACCTCGTTTGCTTGGCTTGAGTCCGCCCGCCTGCGTCGTGCGGATAACAATATTCCCGACATGATCAGCCGTTACCAAGGCTTGCTTAAAAATGTCAAAAACCTCAGCGATAATTTGCAAGCTGAGGCAAATTACTGGATCGGTTGGGGGATGGTCAAATCTAACACGGCCAAAGAGGCGGTTGTTCATCTCGAAAAAGCTCGCAGTTTGCGTCCGGATGCTTACTCCAAACATGCAGGTTTATTGTTGGTTTTAGGCTACTTTGCTTCTCAAGATCCGCCTCAACTTGCGGCTGAAATCAATCTTGCAATCCTAGGTAAATACGAGGCCGACATCCCCGCCCAAGCAATTCAATGGTCTGGAATGCAATCCTACAATGCCGGGGATTACGCTTCTGCCGCCAAATCACTGGCTCTCGTTGCCAATCCCAAGGAGCCCCGCGAAACCCCCAAAGAAGTCTGGCGTTACCTGGCTAAGGCCCGCCTTGAAATTGGTGAGGCCGAGGCTGCGCTCAGTGCTGCCAATAACGTGCTTGCGGTCGAAGACAATTCTGGCTGGAAAGCAGACGGTCTGCTTGACCGCGGCCGTGCCTTGCTCGTCCTTAACCGTCCACTTGAGGCCCGTAAAGCTGCCGACGAAGCTCTGTCACTCCGCCCTCAAGGCCATACCGAGGCCGGGCTCAATATCCTTCTGGGAGATCTCGAACTTAAGGCGGGTGATGCCAAGACTGCTGCCGGCAAATACCTGATCGTCGTCGAGTTTCACGACGACAAACAGCTCAAGCCGCTCGCGCTGTGGAAACTCATTCAAGCACTTGAACAACAGGCTGACCAAGTCGAAGCTACTAAATACCGACTGAAACTCAAAACCGAGTTTCCTGATTGGAAAGCTCGAAACCGCTAAATTTTCCCTGATTTTATATGACGCCTCCTGCCACCGCTGTTCCTACTAAGTCCGCCAAGCGCAAATCCGAAAACCTCTGGACACCCGAGAAATCTTCCGAACTTTATGGGGTTGAAACTTGGGGTCATGGTTTTTTTGGTGTTAACAAAGACGGCCACGTCACCGTTCGCCTTGCTGATGACCAAGCCCAAGCGGAAGTCTCGCTCTACGAAGTCATCGACGGCCTCCGCGATCGTGGCACCCACCTGCCGGTACTGCTCCGTTTCCGCGATTTATTACATTCCCGCATCGCGGAAATCAACGAGTCTTTTCGTAAGGCGATTAAGGAAACGAAATATCGCGGCGAATATCGCGGCGTTTATCCGATCAAGGTCAACCAGCAGCGGCAAGTCATTGAGGAAATCACCGAGTTTGGGAAAAAATACCACTATGGTCTTGAAGCCGGTTCGAAGCCCGAATTGATCGCGGCCTTAGCTCACATGCACGATCCCGAGGCCTACCTGATCTGCAATGGCTACAAGGATGAGGAATTTATCGACCTCGCCCTCCACGCCCAGAAAATGGGCTTGCGGATTATGCTGGTCCTCGAAATGCCCAGTGAGCTTGACCTGATCCTCGAGCGCTCGCGTAAAATTGGGGTTTTGCCGAATCTTGGAGTCCGCGTCCGGCTCTCGACCAAAGGCTCTGGCCACTGGCAGGACAGCGCCGGCGATAAGTCGGTCTTTGGCCTCAATGCTTCTCAGGTCATCGCGGTAGTCGATCATTTAAAAGCCACTGGCTACATCGATTGCTTGAAGATGCTGCATTACCATCAAGGTTCGCAGATTCCTAACATCGCTGCGATCCGCGAGGGGGCTACCGAAGCGGTCCGGATGTATTGTGACCTGGTCAAAGAAGGCGCGCCGATGGGAGTTCTCGACATCGGTGGCGGAATGGCGGTCGATTACGACGGCTCTCACACCAATTTCCACTCGTCTTGTAATTACTCGGTCGCGGAATACTGCACCGACATCGTCGAGGTGGTTTCGCAAATTTGCGACAAGGCCGGAATCGCTCACCCAAATTTGATTTCTGAGTCGGGCCGCGCGGTGGTCGCTTATTACTCGGTTTTGGTCTTCAACATCCTTGACGTCACCAGTGCTCAGACCAGCGAGGAAGCCCCGCCGATCCCGGAAAACGCGCCTCAAAACCTGATGAACATCATTGAGGTCAACAAGGTCATTCATAAGAAAAACCTTCAAGAGTGTTTCAATGATGCGATGTATTACCGGGACCAAATGCGCGCTCAGTTTTTCTATGGGGCGGCTACCCTGCGTGAGCGTGGCCTCGCCGAGGCTTGGTTCTGGCATATTCTGACTCGTATTTCTAACCTCATCGCCGAGCTCGATGATATCCCGGAAGACCTGCGCGAATTGTCTTCGACCCTCGTCGATTTCTATTACGGAAATTTCAGCTTATTCCAATCTCTACCCGATTCGTGGGCGATCGATCAAGTTTTCCCGGTTATGCCGATCCACCGGCTCGATGAAAAACCCCGCCACCGTGCCGTTCTCGCTGACATCACTTGCGATTGCGACGGCAAGATCGATCGCTTCATCGACAAGGAAGATGTCGCCAAAATTCTCCCGCTCCACGACTTCAAACAAGGGGAGCCCTACTACCTCGCGGTTTTCCTCGTAGGTGCCTATCAAGAAACTCTCGGCGACCTTCATAATCTACTCGGCGACACCAATGTCGTCGGTGTCCACCTCGAAAAGGGTAAGCCGGTTTACACCCATGAAGTTGAAGGTGATACTGTTGCTGACGTCCTCAGCTACGTCGAGTTCGACCCCAAAGAGCTGGTCACCCGCTTCCGCACCTTTGCCGAAAAAGCCGTTACCGAAGGCCGGATTTCGCCGAAAGAGCGCCGCGAAATTCTCGATCTGTTTCGCGAAGGTCTCTCCGGTTATACTTATTTCGAAAGTTAAACTTACCTCCAAAAGGAGCTCGGGCATTCTGCACGTTTTTTCCGGGGCAGGCTGCTCGTGCCCGAGAGTTTTAACGCTCCGGGGCTGGTCTCAAGGGCTAGCGGAATCCCGCCTCAGCGGCTCGCCAACTTTGAACCTATCTGGAAATCTGCGCAGCTCACGGTAAGCGGTCAACAGAACCCCACTATCCGGCGGCGGCAATTTGGGCGTAGAATGCCCGCCCTATGTAAACCAACATCGACCCCGCCGCCGCTGTCATCGTCAAATCCGATCAAACCGGACGCACCCGTTACACTCCCGAATACAAGCGCGAGGTTCTCGCTGCT
>JAYWAR010000097.1:0-6304 GCA_043782285.1 Akkermansiaceae bacterium
GAAGGATCGTCCGGTGGCTTCGTTGAGATCTTGGATTTCCAGGTCGGTGAGGTGGATTTCAATCATTGCGTAAGCCAAGCATGATAGGGTGCCGTAGCACCAGGGGAAAGATCCCCTTTCCACAAATCTTAATGCGCGGCAGTATGGTTCCCAGGCTGAATCTGATCGTTCTCGCGATCTCGGTCTTCGGCTTATTGTCCTTCATCATCCGAGAGATGATCTTACGGTCCTCCGTGCGGAGATGGCGGATGTTTTCAGGCATTGTTAGTTTTAGTCGACGCAACGCTATAGGAGTCCGCCCCTCCGTCCCAAACATATTCCTTAGGAGGGAAAATCCGCCGGCCATTGATGACGAGGAATTTTATCTAACGTATTCGAAAGCCCGGGTGAACCTTTGGCAGCGGCATGTTCATTTCCGGGGCGTACTTCTACACAGAAGCCATTCGCATCAAGCTAATGCTTAAATGATTAATATTTGTAACTATTCAGGTAGCGAGCCGTACGGGGTTGCTGGTGAAGGCGGCTTTAATGGCTTCTATCAGGTTTAGATTTTTTGCGTACCGTCGAGATGTAGCTGCTGGCCGCGCAATATCGCTCGGCTTCGGCTTGACTGCGAAAGCCGCCAGAGACTTTCTGCTGCACCTTGATTATGCGTAAATCTCGCTCGGCTTGGTTGTTGTCAAAGGGGACTTGCAAGTCATACATAAAGCGGAGCACGTCTTCCCGCTTGTCCAGCAGCCGCCGAGGTAAGTTGGTTTAGGTGCTTTGTCATTCGCATCAGTTTAGTTCTTAATGGCTTGTTTTTAGCGATTTAGGCAAAATAATTCAGCTAAAAGCTTGATAAGACGAGCGAGTCGGCAAGCTCGGTATGTTAGAAGCCTTACCCGCTGGCCGCCGAGTTTGCCCGACCTTGATCCCATCGCAAGCCAAACCCGGTTGATCATCCGCCATTCCCGTAAATTCACCGCCACCGGTTTCCTCCAATTCCAGCTCAGCTCCGTGGCCACCGGACTGGCGTCCTTGAACCAAATCGCGGGCGACCTCAAGGACAGGAACCATTCTGCTATGATCCGCCAGTCCCTTCACCAACGCTTCGACATCTGCTCCACGGCCTTTCTCATGAGGGTACTTTGCGATTTGATGCAACAACGCTACCGCACTGCCACCACGGCGATCAACAGCCGCGCAATCCAACGCATCCTCATTGAAGACGTATCCGGCTAGGTCATGCCAAAGTCCAATGCGGACGCCTTCGCCGCGCACGGCAAGACCACCATGGCGAGAAGCCGCTCTTTCTTCCATCCCGTCTTCTCAGCACGGTGCCTTTTGCCGATCCCTGCTGCCTCGTTTTTGAAATCTAGTCTGCCTCGTTTCCTTGCCATACGAAATTAATACAGAGAAATGTGGTATTCGCCTAGAAGATTCTGCTAAATGGTATTACGCCGCGCATTTGGCCACGGCTTGGATGACGCTGACGGCACTGGGGCGGTGATTAAAAGGTCCTGACAAATTTCCGCTGTGCGGGCACAAAGGATCATTTCACAGACGTTGAGATAGGCCATGGTGGCTTGCATGACGGGGCCATAATAGGCGAGTGCGGTGACATTTTCGGGGAATTATGCAGTTATGCAGCTGCGGCAAATCGGAAAAAATTTACACGTAGCCTGTTACTCAGTAACTTATAGTTTGATGGGTGGGAGCTCGAAAACTTGACGTTTTTCTTCGGCAGTGACGGGCTGGTCGCTCAGATCAATGCCGCAATCTGGGCAAACATCAAGGGGAATGGGCACGCGAAAATCTGGGGTGGCGCTCTGGTATAATGTCTGTCCGGGATAACTAGGCTGACCGCCGGGTTTGCTTCCAGTGTTTTGGGGGCGGAGGGAAGTGGGCTTGCTGTTTAGGCCATCGCTGGATGGCGGCTTGCTACTGCTAGAGCTGTTTTTATTGAGGCGTTTTTCTAACTCTACGACACGAACTTGGAGCTTAGCCGAGGCGATTTAAAACTCCGTTATGGTCGCTTCAAGCTTGGCAAAAAGCTCACAAATCGCATCAAGCCCGCCAGCATCGAAGACGGCTTGAATCATCGGGCAGAGAACTTTGGCGCGATCGGTTAACGTGAGAGAACGCCAGAGGATGGACAAATTATTTAAGTTTTATTAAATACCTGAATAGTTACAGTCCTACGATGAAAAAAGAAGCCTTCAAACTCACCCCACAAAGCAAAACTCACCTACGAAAGTTCCTTGAAAAACAAAACGCCGTCACATAACACTTCAAATTAGTCGGTTAATTATAACTTAATTCATATCAGAAATTACTGTTTATTTTTCCCATAAAGTCAGCGAATACTTATAAGTTGTTGCTCATTCTTTATAAGATAATACTTATTAAATTACTATTTATGCTAATTTCAAATTTATTTGAGAACAATTTAAAACCACGTTAATCAAGTAAAATTAATCCATTACCATTAAGCCATGAACTCACAATCTCCGGCGCAGCTAATGGCCAGCGCTTGCGCGCTGATCCTATTGACATCAAATGTTGCCATGCGAGACTATTTCCTAACAACGCATTTCGAATTAAAAAAATCCGCCGATCCAATATCGATTTATTACTAGCATGTTCACGAAGGTAACTACGAAGTTTTCGCGCCTTAAATTCTAATTTTTTAAATACTTCTAATTCACTATTATTAGTTATATAAATATTAATATTTTTTAGAACATCATCTATCATACTTTCAATTTTCACCTGATGATCAGGTGACCCGATTTTAATACTCGCAGTCGCCTGAGCTGAATGCATTCTCCATCCACCCCAAGTATCCGGAACGTGAACCGTTGAAGCAATAAGACCAGCACGAAGATTCCAGTGAAAATCACCTAAAGATCCCCAATTAGATTGATAATACCCAATTTTATCAAATAAAGAACGCCTGATTAGTAATTGTGTGACAGACGAATATATTGTATCACCAATTAAACATAAAATTCCATCTAAAGGAGCACATCGCTTATGATATTTTTTAAAAAAAATACCAGAATTCCTCGAAAATAATGAACTCGTGGACCACCAATCACCACCTAATTTTCCATCCTCATCAAATACACACATAGGACAATGCGCTAAATCACAATCAGGATTATTACTCAAAGCTTGAGCCATTTTTTCCAAGCAATTATTTGCCATTATATCATCACTTGTAGCTATATATATATATTCTCCTTTTGATTTTTTAATACAACGATTAAAATTTTTGTAAATCCCATCTTTTGGCGCTTGGTAAACATGAATCCGATCATCCCCCACAGAAAAATTATTTAATGCCTCCGAAGTACCATCATCTGAGAAACTATCAAATACTATTAACTCCCACTCCTTAAAAGTTTGGCATCGAATACTCTCAAGCCGTTCTTTTAGATACTTAATACTATTTAATGTTGGTAAACAAATTGATATTTTAATACTCATAAAAACAATCGTTCAAAAAATTTAAAACCGTCTCACAAAAAGACACATTTTGCAGCAAAAAAGCTGGCTGGTATTGAGTTAAAATCTCTACTACTAGGTAAATTATTATGAATAAAAAACCACCAATCAGAGCCAATATGCTAGTCCTCAAGCAAATCCTCAATCTCATTCTTCGCGAATTAATCAAACGCCACACCCTTGAGACTGGCGTGGCTGCCAAAGCCCGAACCTTCAGCGTGCTAAACTATCTCTCGCCGATGCTCTTTACCCAATTCTTCCACGCCATGGGTCTCAACGACGTGTATGACTGGACAAACGAACTCGCGAAGTTTGCACGAGCATCGCCCCGGGCGAAATCGTCTTGTTTCACAAGACCTATGTGGGTTTCGAGCACCTTTTCGATCTAAACTAGTGCGGCGTCCGGTGGTTCATCCGGGCCAAGGACACTATAAAATTTCGCAGTGACAAAAAACCATAGCAAAGGCCATAATAATTTCTTTAAGAATTAGCTCATCGTGCTGCTAGGCAAGTGCTAGGGAATGACGCTGCGACGCGTAGAGAAGCACGACGGTGAGTGGTGGTTTCATTCTAACGTGTCATTCTGATGATTGGCCACACCAGCGGAAAAAACTTATATAGAATAATCTTACATCCTCAGTTTTTCAGACATATCTCCAATGCGTTAAGTTTTAAGTTTAAATCTAAAAAGAAAATGAGTGTGGTTGTTGAACACCTTCGAGTGAGGTGCTTGATGGGGATTCGAAAGGTAGAAATTTGGTTTTTTTTACACCCGCTCAGCAGGAATGCAGCCTTCTCTGGCAGGCCGAGTAACAAATTTCCACCGAGCCTGCGACTCAGTAAGCAGGTCAATCGCAGGGCCAACCGTTGATCCACACTCCGTAGCTCCGTGATCGCGCGAATCTAATGTAACTCTTTACTTATTTAGGTAACGGCTTGGGCAATGAGGTCGCCTTTTTCGTCGAAGATGCTGATTTTCACCGTCCGCTGGCCACCACTTTGGACCTAACGATCGACTTTAGCCATGAGTATGGACCGAGTGCAAATAGTTTCGCGGTCGTGCCCTTCTTCGTAAAACCGCAGATAGAGATTGCACCCGTTATAAAACAGGGCCATTAGGTTGGCCATAGGGTAACTAGGCGCGAGTTGACGCGAGTTGACGCGAAGTGTAACCGTTCCAACCCCATTGATTTTTGAGTTCGTCGAAGCCGTTTTACGTATCCCCTCGGTCGCAGTAGTGCTTGGGAATGGCGGTGAGGGGAGTTTATCTAACGTGTTTCAAAGCCCGGATAAAGCTCTGGCTGCGGTATGTTCATCTCCGGGGCGCACTTCTAAGCCTAGGCTGATGCGTAGATTTGCCACGAGGCCGCTATGATAAACGTGGCAGGGTCAACCACGTTTATCGGGGTTGCAGCCAATCGCTGCAAAGTGTTGGCGACCATAGAGGGGCTTAGAGGATGACGTCGATTTCAAGGATCTAGGGTAGCTCTAACACGGGTTAAATGCAACCGAGAATCTGAGTCGAAAGCCAGTCAAGGCCAGCCGTTTCATCAATGCGATCCATGTCCAAACGGACAGCGTCTTCGCTGACGGTACCGCGTGAACCTAACACAGGGTTGATCCCATCGCCACGCACGCCATTGACGTGAGCATAGTGCCAATGGCAGTTGAAGACACTGAGCAAGATGGTGCCCATGATATGGTCAGCACCACGGCCACGATTGCCGGTGTCGTGAAGCGAGTGTGCGACGACAATTAAAACTACCCAGTTGGGAGGGCGCTTTTTGGGGGTGAGACGGCATGCCGTTTGACACCGGTTGAGGCGGCGGGTGCGGCTCTGGGTTGTGGTCAAAAGAACCCAACTCACCAAGCTCGTCCGCGAGCACAACCAAGGAGCAAACATCAGCATGAGTGCAATCAAAGCGGGGATGTCCCGCACTACGGCGCGCAATTATTTGCAGCAGGACGACGTAATGGAACAGCGGCAGGTGCCGCACACCTGGAGGACGCAGCACAATCCATTGAAAGAGGTGTGGCCGCAGGCGCTCTTGATGTTGGGCCAGGCCCCAGAACTGTAGGCCAAGGCGCTTTTCGAGCATTTGGCGCAGAGCCATCCCGACGGGATCAAGGCCGGGCTGTTGCGGACCTTCCAGCGCCGGGTGCGCAGCTGGCGACTGGCAGAGGGGCCGGAGATGGGCGGCCTCGGGCACTTGAAGCTGCGCATCGGCCAGCACCTGCTGCTGCGCGGCAGCCAGAATTTCTCTAACGAGGAGGAGTATGACCGCTTTTTGATCGGAGTTTTGGAGTCGGCCAACCGGTTGCGGACGGACCGTCTGGACGACCATGGCGGGCCAATACGAGGAGGTGATGCAACGCGCTGGGAAGGAAGACTGGAGCCATCGCGAGGTGCTGCGCCACCTGCGCGAGAGCGCGGCCAGAAGCGCACGGCGCGCTTGTTAGCCGAGTCCGGGTTGCCCGAGACCAAAACCCTCAGCTCGCTCGATGAGGCGTTATTGTCGGCCAAGGTGCGGCGGCAACTGCCCGCGCTGATAGAAGGTGGCTTCGTCGATCGGTCCGTCAACGTGCTGGCCTTCGGACTGCCGGGGCGGGGCAAGACGCATTTCCTAGCAACCTTGGGCAGGGAACTCATCCTGCGGCATTCCAAGCGGGTGCTGTTTCGGCCGACGTTCAAGCTGGTGGGTCAGTTGTTAGCCACCAAGCGCGACCTGCGGCTGGAGCAGGAACTCAAGAAGCTCGACCGCTACGACGTGCTCATCCTCGACGACATCGGCTACGTCCAACAAAGCCGGGA
>JAYWAR010000098.1:0-6282 GCA_043782285.1 Akkermansiaceae bacterium
GGCCTCAAACCACAAAAAGCTGAATACTATCGCAAGCTCCACACCAACCCCTGGCCATCCGTCACTGCCAAGATCAGGGAGTGCAACATCCACAACTTCTCAATCTACGAGCGCGAAATCGGCGGCAAAACGTATCTCTTCGCCTACCTCGAATACACCGGCAAGGACTTCGACACCGACATGAAAAAAATGGCCGCCGATCCCGAAACCCAGCGCTGGTGGAAGGAAACCGACCCTTGCCAATCCCCACTCCCCGACGCCCTCAAGGCCGGCAAGACCTGGTCCGACACCAAGGAACTCTTTCACCTCGATTGAGTGAGCGACCTCAAATTTTAAATTTCAGATTCCCGCATGCTTCTCCAAGACCAAGTCATCTTCCTCACTGGCGGCTCCACCGGCATCGGCCTTGACTGTGCCAAGGCTTACGCCGCTGAAGGGGCGAAGGTCGCGCTCATCGCCCGCAACGGCGATCTATCCGCCCATGCCGCTGCCGCACTCGGCCCCGAGCACCTGGGTTTTGCCTGCGATGTTTCCAAGGATTCTGAGGTGAAATCCGCGATCGAACACGTGCTTGCCCACTACGGAAAAATCGACGCCATCCATAACAACGCTGGCATCGCTATGCCTAGCAAGCCGCTCCACGAAACCAGCGATGAAGAGTGGGACGCCCTCTTCGATATCAACCTGAAAAGCGTTCTCCACACCACCCGGCACGGCATCGCCGCCCTCCGCGAGACGAAGGGTTGCATCCTTAATACGTCTTCCCTCGTCGGCGTCATCGGCCAGGAAATCCACGCCGCCTACACCGCCACCAAGGGCGGCATGAACACGCTCACCAAATCCATGGCACTCGACTACGCCAAGGACGGCATCCGTGTGAACGCCGTCTGTCCCGCAGGTGCCTGGACGCCCATGCTCCACCAATGGGCCGACCAACAACCCGATCCCGCCGCCGTTTCTAAGTATCTCGATGACATCCACCCGCTCGGTTATTGCCCCGAGAGCGACGTCATCGCGGATGCCTGCGTTTTCCTGATTTCCTCGAAAGCCCGTTTCGTCACCGGCCACATCATGCATATCTCCGGCGGTGCCGAAATCGGCTACCGCCGCTAAATTCTCCAACAACCTGATTCCTATCATCTATCATGAAAACACCATCACTCATCCTCACCACCCTACTCAGTGTTGGAAACCTACTGGCCCAGGACGCCGCGCCCGCGTTACCCGCAGCTATCAAAAACTGGCAGGACGCCCGCTTCGGCATGTTCATCCACTGGGGTCCCGTTTCCCTCAAAGGCACCGAAATCGGCTGGTCCCGCGGCGACCAAGTCCCGATCGAGGAATACGACAATCTCTACAAAAAGTTCAATCCCACCAAGTTCAACGCCGATGAGTGGGTCGCCGTCGCCAAAGCTGCGGGGATGAAATACATCGTCCTAACGGCCAAGCATCATGACGGCTTCTGCCTCTGGGACACCAAACAGACCGACTACAACATCATGAACACGCCCTTCAAAAGGGACGTGGTCAAGGAACTCGCCGCCGCGTGCAAAAAAGGTGGCATCGCCTTCGGCACCTATTACTCCACCTGCGACTGGCATCACCCGGATTTCCCGCTCACCAGCCCCGGTGGCCAGACGGTCCGCGAAACATCGAACCTCGACCGCTACACCGAATACCTCAAGGCGCAGACCAAGGAACTCCTCACGAACTACGGCCCGCTCTTCACGATCTGGTATGATGTGCCGCAGAAATTCGACGCCACCCGCGGTGCCGGCGTCATCAACATGGCCCGCGCCATCCAGCCGAGCATCGTCATCAACAACCGCACCGGCCACAAGGGCGACTATGACACGCCCGAGCAAGTCATCGGCGGCTTCCAGATCGACCGACCCTGGGAAAGCTGCATGACCATCTGCGAACAGTGGGCATGGAAACCGGACGACACCATGAAGTCTCTCAAAGACTGCCTCCAAACGCTGATCCGCACCAACGGCGGCGATGGCAACCTGCTCTTCAACGTCGGCCCTATGCCCACCGGCGAAATCGAAGGTCGGCAGGTCGCCCGCCTCAAGGAAATGGGCGCATGGCTTACCAAGAATGCCAGCTCAGTTTACGGCACCCGCGGTGGCCCGTGGAAGCCCTTCGCTCAGATGGTAAGCACCCGCAAAGGCAACAAGATCTACCTTCACCTGCTTGAAAAAGTGGATGGCCCAGTGACCGTCCGTATGCTGCCTATCGCCATCAAGTCGGCGAAAATTCTCAACGGTCCCGACCTCAAGCTCGTATTAGCCGATGGCTCAATCTTGTTCAAAATCCCGGAAACCTCGTGGAATGAAATCGACACCATCGTCGAGTTCACCATCGACGGTGATTCCATGGCCATCGCTCCGCTCAAGCCTTTGAGGAAAGCCAATTTGCTCGGCGCGAAAGCATCCGCTTCGGCATTTTACGGCAGCGATCCGCAATACAGCGCCGACATGGTTCTCGATGGCGATGCCGAATCCCGTTGGGCCGCTCCAGCTGGCACCCAACCCTCCTGGTTGCAAATCGACTTTGCCAAAGAAACCACCCTCAAGGGCATCAAAATCGAGGAAGCCTTCTCCGGGGATACGAGCCGTGTGCAGCAGTTCGAGCTTCAGAAAAAAGACGGCACCACATGGACCACTTTCTACACCGGCACTGCGATCGGTGCCAAGTTCAGCACCACCTTTGCTCCTGTCACCACCAGTGCCATTCGCCTCAACATCCTCGCCGCATCGGAAGGCCCGACGATTTCCGAAATCTCGATCCAGTCTCCATGATCACCCGTATTTCCACCCGAGACGCCCGCTATCCCATCGGCTCCGGCCATGGCAGTGACGCCATCCATAGGGACCCGATTTATTCCTACGCCGTCACCCTCCTCACCGATGACAGCGGCCACACCGGCACCGGCCTCGCCTTCACCCTCGGCGAGGGCAATGACCTCGTTTGCCGGGCTGCGGAATTCTACGCCGCCCGGCTCCATGGCCGCGACATCGAGGAAATCATGGCCGACTTCGGTGCGCTGCAAAAGGAAATGGCCGACGAGCAGCAATTCCGCTGGCTCGGCCCGCACAAGGGCGTCGTCCAGCTCGCCCTCGCCTCCGTCACCAATGCCTGCTGGGACCTCTGGGCGAAAAAACGCGGCGTGCCGCTCTGGCAATTATTGCTCGAACTAACACCCGCCGAAGTGGTCGCCACGCTGGATCTTTCCTACCTCGAAGATTACCTCACCCACGCCGACGCGCTCTCGATCCTCAACACCGCCATTCCGACCCGCGAATCCCGCACCGGCGTCTTGAAAGCTGGCTACACCGGCTACGACACCTCGGTGGGTTGGTTCAACTATTCCGACGAGCAAGTGCGTGAAAATACCAAAAAGGCCGTCGCCGCTGGGTTTACCGCCATGAAACTCAAGGTCGGCTCGAAGGAGGCCGCGCGCGACATCCGCCGTGCTAACATCGTCCGCGAGGCCGCTGGCGACGAAGTGCGCGTGATGGTGGACGCGAACCAGCAATGGACGCTCCCGCAGGCGCTCGACATCTGCCAGCAGCTACTCCCGATGGACCCGTTCTGGATCGAGGAGCCGACCCACCCGGACGATATTCTCGCCCACAAGACGCTGGCCGATGCGGTCGGGCGTCACCGCATCGCCACCGGTGAGCATGTGCCGAACCGGGTGATTTTTAAAAATTACCTCCAGCTCGAGTGCCTCGGTTTCTGCCAAGTGGACGCCGTGCGCGTGGCCGGTGTGAGTGAGTTCCTCGCCGTCAGTCTCATGGCCCGCAAGGCCGCCGTGCCGGTGGTGCCACACGTCGGAGATATGGGTCAGCTCCACCAGCATCTCGTGCTTTTCAACCACATCGGCATGGGCCACGACGCGCTGTTTCTCGAACACATTCCGCACCTCAAGACCAAGTTCGTCCACCCGGTCCGGGTCGAGGGCGGCGTCTATCAAGTCCCGCAGGAGCCGGGAACCTCCTGTGATTTAATTTAAAAATCCAACGATTTCACCCACTGCATGTCCGCCACTTTTGAAATTCGCCACGCCCTCGTCACCGGAGCCGGCTCAGGCATCGGCCGCGCCATCGCCCTGCGCCTCGCCACTCCAGGATCCCATGTCCACATCCTCGAACTCCGCGCCGACGCCGGTGAGGAAACCGCCCAACTCATTCGCGAAAATGGCGGCACCGCCAGTGTCATCGCCGCCGATGTCGCGGATACGGCAGCCATGAGCCAAGCCTTCGCCGCCCTCCCAAGGCTCGACATCCTCATCAACAACGCCGGCATCGCCCACATTGGCAACGTGCTCGGCACCACCCCGGAAGACCTCGACCGGCTCTATCAGGTAAACGTCCGCGGCGTCTATCACTGCCTGCATTTCGGCGTCCGGAAAATGCTCGCGAACGGCGGTGGCAGCATTGTTAATCTCGCCTCCATCGCCGCCAAGGTCGGTATCCCAGATCGCTTCGCCTACAGCATGACCAAGGGCGCAGTGCTCACCATGACCCTTTCGGTCGCCCGCGACTTCGTGGACAAAGGCATCCGCTGCAACTGCATCTGCCCGGCCCGCGTCCACACGCCATTCGTCGATGGTTTCATCGCGCAAAATTACCCTGGCCGCGAGGCAGAAATGTTCGCAAAGCTCTCCGCCTCCCAACCGATCGGCCGCATGGGCACGCCCGACGAGGTCGCCGCACTTGCCGCCTTCCTGTGCTCCGCAGACGCCTCATTCATCACCGGTTCCGCCTACGACCTCGACGGCGGATTCACCCTGCTGCGCTGATAGAAGCTCACCCTTTGCTACCATGAAACTCATCCGCTTCGGCCCATCCGGCCACGAAAAACCCGGCGTCATCCTTGCCAATGCACGCCGCATCGACGTCTCCGCCGCATTCACCAACTTCGACGAAACATTCTTTGCCACGGATGGACTCGCCCGCCTCGCCACTTGGTTAAAGGAAAACGCCACCACCGCCCCGGAAGTCCCCGCCGCTGTTCGCCTCGGCTCACCCATCGCACGTCCCAGCAAGATCATTTGCATCGGCCTCAACTACCGCGACCACGCCGCAGAATCCGGCATGGCCGAACCCGCCGAACCCATCGTTTTTTTCAAATCCACCACCGCGCTGACAGGCCCTAACGACGGACTCACGATCCCGCGCGGTTCCGAGAAGACCGACTGGGAAGTAGAACTCGCCGTGGTCATCGGAAAAACCACCCAACACGTCAGCTACGAAGACGCCCTTTCCCATGTCGTCGGCTACGTTCTGCACAACGACTACAGCGAACGCGCTTGGCAGCTCGAACGCGGCGGCCAGTGGGTCAAAGGTAAAAGTGCCGATACCTACGCCCCGCTCGGCCCCTTCCTCGCCACTGCCGATGAGATTTCAGACCCGCATAACCTGCGCCTTTGGCTCACCGTGAATGGCGAGAAAAAACAAGACGGCAACACTGCCAACTTCATCTTCAACATCCCTCACGTCATCAGCTATCTCAGCGGTTTCATGACCCTGCTCCCCGGCGACGTCATTTCCACCGGCACCCCGGCAGGCGTCGGGCTAGGATTCAACCCACCGCAATATCTAAAGCCCGGCGACGTCATCGAACTCGGCATCGACGGACTCGGCAGCCAACGTCAAGTCGCCGAGCGATATCTCGGTCTGTAGCACGAATCAAATATTCCACCCACGTCGTTGCCCCGGATAAACGGACCTAACCAAGCGAAGTTTCTTCATCAAAAAGGCAGCTTCGGCGACCTCCCGTTCTCGATTCGCCCGGACAATCGCTTCACGCTTCTCAATGTGGGCATCCTGAATCTGGATCTGGTCCGCTATCGCGTGCGGCAGGGCACGCAAAGTATGCGCAACCGGGTAAAGGTGTTCCACGTCTTCTAACCGGGCGCGCGGACGGAGGATTGGAGATTGATCAGCACCGGGATCCGGGTCCAAGCGATCATGGAAACCGACGGGAAAGCCGCCATCGTGCATTGCGGCATCGAAGTCATCACTGATGAGGAGCTCAGTATTTCCGCTCTGCGGAGGGCTTCTCCCGGAGCCTCTGTTTGTGTTAGCCTTGCTCTCGTAGCGGTGAAACTGCGGGGGATTAAAACAACCTCGTCTGCGAATCATCCGGCTGAGTGGCTGGCATAGGTGCGCCAATTTTTTCATAAGCGGCGGGCATCGCCGTGCGGCCGCGCGGGGTGCGCATCAGGAAGCCTTGCATGATGAGGAACGGCTCGTGGACTTCCTCGAGGGT
>JAYWAR010000099.1:0-2247 GCA_043782285.1 Akkermansiaceae bacterium
GCTGTTCGTTGTCCTCGGATGCGGCGCGTTTTTGCCGACAGCATGGTTTGGAGTCCCGAAATGGCGAGGGAACCTGGAATCGTTGGGCGTGCAAACCGGGTCGATGGTCGCCGTTCAGGCCCGGCAGGCGGTCGAGGCGTTCGGGTTGTTTGTAATCACGCTTTTTATTGGCTTGTGGTTGGCAGGCCACCGCCCGTCATCATCGCAACTGCGGATGTGGACGATGGTTTTTGTGATCGGCGTGGCGTTCTACGCGATCATCTCTAAGCTAAAATACGATCCGCGGATTCAACTCTACGGGTTTTTTCCGAATCGCAATCACACCGCCACCTACCTCGCCATGGGCACCATTTGCGGATTGGGGAACGTGTTGCAAGCACTTCGCGAGCGCAGGTTTTTGGCGATGTCACTCGCACTCGTCGCCACTGTGATCTGCATATGGGCGGTCGCGGGCTGGTCGATCAGCCGTGGCGGAGTGGTGTTGGTGGTGGTCGGTGGTTTGCTATGGATTCCCATGCTTGGCAGGCACTACTTGGGGCAGCATGGCTTGAGGGCTCTGGCACTGATCGGACTTGCGGGCGCAGGGCTTTTTTTCATCGCCGATTCCGCCGTTAAGGACCGTATTTCAAAAACGGTGGAGAAGGCGGGCAATCTGATCGGGCCTTCCGAACGTGCCGAGGTGGACGGGAAACCGACCGCTGAATCAACCAACGATCTCGATTTCAGAATACCCACGGCTTTGGACACATTGGATTTGATTCGGGAATTCAAGTGGACGGGCATCGGAGCCGGCCAATTTTTCTACGTTTTCCCCCAATATCGCCGTCTTACGTCGGTCTCCAACGATTCCGACAGCTACCATCCAGAAAGCGACTGGTTATGGATGGGCGCGGAAGTCGGAATTCCAGCGACGCTCGCTCTGGCCGCGCTGGTGTTCGTCGGCTCCCGGACCTCGTTACGCTCTCTGTTGGGTGGACGCGACCGCGCCCTCCGCAGCGGGTGCCTCGTCGCCGCCTTGCTGCTTCCCATCCATGGTGTTTTTGATGTGCCCGGACATCGGATCGTGCTCGCGCTGAGTGCCGCGTTTCTATTCGCCCTCTCGCTCCGCGTTCCGTATCCAGATGGTCCATCCTCCCCACAACCGGGTGCCTGGCCGTTCCGGCTTGCTGCGCTCCTCGTCCTCGGCGTCGCGTTCTATCTGGGCCACGTCCAATGGAAAGGTGCCCGCCCGCCCGCAATCCTAGCGGGACAAATTGCCGGGAAAGATGTGGTGGCACTTCTCGAAGAGGATCACCGGCGTCAGGATGCGATCCAAAATTCCGGACAAACCTCGAGCCCCCTGCCCAGCGAGGGCGATCCACTTGAACGGGCCCTGACGGAACTCGATCAAGAGGCCCGCGCTCTCCCCCTTCAGCGCAACATCCAGCGACTGCGGGGGGTGGTGGCACTTCATTTCGATGATAAAGACGAGCTGGCCCGCCGCGCTTTCGCCATCGAGCGGACTCTTCATCCGACGCGGGTGAATGTGGCTTTCGATCAGGCTAAGGCTTGGTCGTCCATAGACCCGGCAGAGGCTGTCACCCTTTGGAGGGAAGCCCTCGCCCGGGCCGCGCGGCTGGACGGCATTCAGCCCGATACCCAGTGGTCCGAAGAAAAGACCCGGCAGCGGATCCTCGCGGAGATTCGCAGCCAGCCGCACTTGGAAGCGCTGTGGAACTCGCCACCAGCCGACAAAAAGCCAGAATGATGGCGAGAAATTAGAAAAATCCTTGACCGCAGCAAACGACCCTGCAATTACCTTCTCCGTTATGAAAAATCTGACTCGCCTTTTCGCCTTGTCGTTACTTGGCATTGCCGGGATTGTCTTCGCGACTCCTGCCAACGCGGCCCGCCGCGTCTCCTATCCCACCAACCCAGGTGATGGGTCCATCGCTCTCCAGAGTCCACCCTGATCGGTCATTATCCCCATAACCTGTTTTCCTTTTTAATTATGAAGTTCAATTATTCCGTCAGTATTGCAGCTGCCATCATTGCCTCAGCCGCGCTGGTCCAAGGAGCGACCTTTTTCGACAATTTCAGCACTCTTACCCCCGGCACCCCCGGGACTTCTCTCAATACCTACAATGGTTGGACCCAAAGCGAACCCAATCCGCTAGACGGTCCTTTAGCTTGGGGCCAGACGGTGGGCAGCTCCAACGGATTCGGTCTCGGCGCTGGGTTTGCGGCTCCTGTAAACAGCTCGTTTAC
>JAYWAR010000100.1:0-17071 GCA_043782285.1 Akkermansiaceae bacterium
TTACCCTCGCCTTTACCCTCGCCTTTACCCTCGCCTTTACCCTCGCCTTTACCCTCGCCTTTACCCTCACCTTTTTCCTCACTCTCAGCAGCCTTCTCAAGTTCAGCACTCGCAGTCTCGGCCTCTTGAGCAGCATCGGGAACGCTTTGCTCAACACTTTTCCCTGCCGCTTCTGCATTTTGCTCGGCGAGCTTCAGTGCTTCAATTGCCTCAGTCATGCCACCATTCTCTAACTCTTTCTGCGCCGCGGCAATTTGCTCTTGAGCCTTCGCAATCTGTTGCTGAGCGTTGGCGATGGACTCGGCTTTCTCCTGCTGCTCAGCAAGTTCTAAAGCTGCTTCAGCCAGCTTTTGGGCAGCATTCGTTTGAGCTTCCGATGAAGCTGAAGCCAGCTCATTCGCCGCCTCTCCCAGAGCAGTTGCTGCCTGCGGTGAAAAAGGCAGAGCCCGCTGTTGAAAATCGTTCACGCGCTCGACCTTGCTTGGTTTTACCGTAGAAGCATTTCCCCCCCGTTGGGCAGCCTTGGTTTGATACGCTGCCGCCGCAGCGACCTCGCGCTGCAACGCCGCAAGAATTGCCGCAAGTTCGGCAGCACTCTGCGGCTCCGTAGCTTGAGCTTTTAACAACTGCTGCTTCAGAAACTCGCAAGCCGCCGTCAGGTATTTTAGCGAATCTTGGGTATTCACTCGTGCCGCGACTTGTTCTTCACCCATTTTCCGGAAATTCTCCAGCGCCTTGCCGCTTGCATCCTCCGCCGGCACTAACAGCTCGGCGAGCAAATGATTCATCGGCTCCACTTCAAATTTGAGAGTCGTAATTTCATCATTCAGATTCACCTGCAACTGTTTGAAATTTCGATCAAGATCTTGCCGCTCTTCCACCAACATCAAGGCCTCCACCACCGATTTTTGATCATCAATCGCTTGTTGAAGACGCGCCGCAAAATGCCGCAGCCGCTCCATCGGGTCTTGACTACGGGCAAGTGCCTGCTCCATCGCCACTAAAGTCTGAATCACTTCCAATTGCACTGCCCTCGCCTTATCGAATGGCCCACTCTCAATAAAGCTCTGCATCTGATCTGAGAGACCCGATAGATTCCGATTGTTTGCCAGCTGAGCCGCTAGAACCAGATCACTCTTAAAATCATCCTTGGTATCTTGAGCCAGGGTTTCGAGGCGTTTATCGAGAAGTTTAAGCTCCACGCTCAAACTCTGCTGCCGCCCAATCACCAACTTGCAGCGCGTCTCGTCATCCCCGCGCAAATCTTGAGGCATCTGCTGGATCACCGCGAGGCGTTTGATTTCGGAACTGGTCGCCACTTGCCGCCGGACCAATCCACTCAGCGCGGAATTAATGCTGAGTAACGAATCGCGCATCTTCAGGTCAACCGCGAGCTTGCTCAATTCATTACTCACCAGACCCTGACTTTTAATCGCAGTCGCGATTTTCCGCGCCCGGCCATCCTGACCGCTGCTGTGGCCGGCATCTTCCAGTGTTTGAATTACATGCCCCATTTCCCCCGCAGAAAGTGCTTCTAATTTTTGGATTGCCCCATCCACGACCGCAACATCATCCGGCATGAACTCACTCATCTGTTTGCGTAACTCCACCAACTGCGCTCCAACTGCGCGCGTATCTCGGCGAACATCCTCCTGCTTACGACTCGCCTGATCCACCCCAACTGGTTGGCCTCGGTCCTGCTGAGCACAAAGCTCGGAGAAACCCAGCGCCATGGCACAGGCCGCAAAACACGAGCTGCCGCTCAACAACGCAGCCGAATGAGTCCCTGAAATGATTTTCATTTTGAGTAATCCTGTTGGATAATATCGCTGGTTTGATTGCGTAAAATTTCCTGCGCCCCGGAAAGTGCTTTAATTGCTTCTGCTTGTTTACGCAACTGTTCGGCAAGTTCTTGCCGTTTAGTTTCGAGGGAAACAAACGACCATTCACGCGGCGCAGTGTAAGTAATTCCCGGACCAGTCACCTCGTTATTATCCAGCGCCTTGATCCAGTACGTGAAAGTATTCCCTTCTTTCCAAGCGACATGCTTCGCCCGCTCTTGCCACTCGAAATCAAAAGTCAGTCCCGCCGCCGACAGCTTCACGGGGATCGGAATTTGAAGCGCCTTGGCAGGGTCAGGCTTTTCGCCTTGATCCAGAGCATTGGTCTGCTGCACGCAGAGCACCACCTGACTGACCTTAAAATCATCACGTACCTCAAACCGCAATCTTGGTATTTGCTGAGCCACATAACTGAGCTTCTCGGGCTGGCCTTCAGCGATTTTAATCTCAGGCACTTGATCCGGTAGAATCTCTATCGCATAGATCGTATTATTTTTCGAAACGATCTCTTGATCATTTTTGAGCTCAAGCCAGAGCCCATCAAGCCCCGCCGCAGGAATCGCCACCTCCGCGCTAAAACGACTGCGATCGTCTCCTTCCGCTTTAATCGCCAACGCGTGTTGCTTACCGCTGAAAACGATCCGCAGCTCTTTGAGCGGTTGGCTCGCCTTGCCCGTGATCTTAAGCGTGCTCCCCGCCAATAAGCTCAACCGACCCGCCGTAAGCTCAGTCACCGGAATCTCGCTGTAAGCCGGACTGATCGCTTCAAACTTGATTTCCCGTAACACCGGCGGGTGCTGTAAACCAACCTTCCACACCTCACCCTTGCCATCATTGAGATAAAACCGATAGCTCAGCACTTGTTGAACATTGGCAATCTCAAGCGAAAACACCTCCGGGCTAGTAGCCTTCGGCGAGACTGCCACCATCACCGGCGAGCAGCCCTCATAAGTGATTTCCACCCGCCCCGAACGCGGAATCACCCCAATCGCTTTTGCCGACAACTCAAGCGTCTCACCCACATCAATCCCTAAATTCTGGGTCCCGGCAGCAACAACCGTCTGTGTCGGTAGCGGCACCTTGACGAGCGCCATCCGTTGCAACAAAATCCAACTTTGAGGAGCCAGCGCCGCAATCAAGCCCACACTCACGCCTGCAAGTAGCAACGAACCAACCATCAATTTCATCAGTCGCTGCCATGGTGCCGCGAGACGCAAGTCGAGCTTCGCGATCCCTTCGGCGACGTCATCTAGCAGCGCGTTCACCAAAACCTGCGAGCCATTCGGTTTACCCGCAAGTTGTACCGCCGAGATTAAACCCGTCTGTAAATCGGGCCAGTGACGCTCTGCGCAGAGCGCGGTTTCCTCCGGAGTGAGACGCTGTTGCCAAGGCCGGACCCCGAACCGCAATCCGATCAAACTCAAGATCATCAAATCGATGACCACCAAACACCCGCGCAGCAAACGCGATAAATCGAAAAACCAATCCAACAATCCTTGTAGGATCAACAAGCTGCACAACGTGGCAAGTAACCACAACAGCCCCTCTACCCAGAAAATATGCAACACCCGCCTGGCCAGAACGGTCAGAGATTGAACAATCGGCAGAGGTAGTTCTTCCGGCATCCGCCGGAGCTCACTGCGCCTCACAGCCAAATAGCGCTGGCTTTTTCGCGCCAATTTTTGAAGCAGCTTGTTCATTTCAATTGCCAGATCCGTCGTAACAACCATTCGCTGCAAGCCAGCGTCACTAAAACTACCATCCACCATGGCGAATAGTAGAGCTCACGTTTTTTGAAAATTGGAACTGTCGCACGGTGGCTCGAAATTACAGTCGGAAGTTCGTTCAAATCCTCCTCGCGCAAAAACTTGCCACCCGAGGCGCTCGCCATCGCTTGAAGCAATGAAATATCCATCGCAGTTTGTGAATTCTCAAGCTTAGGTGGCACAACAGTAAATTTCAAAATTGCCTTCGGATCGATCAAGGTCGAAAACTGATATTGCCCAGCCGCCTGCGGCTTAAACTCCACCTGATAGCTACCCGGTTGGTTAGGAATGCGAACCAACTGCAATTCATTCGACGCCGCTTTAGCTGCGCCATCCGCGCCGGTAAAAGTCAATTTCCCCAACACCGAGGTTTCCTTAAGCGGAACAAATCCCTGCGTGAAAAGCTTACCCGAGATCACGACCTTGTCACCGACTCGATACTCAGCCCGATCCATCTTGAGCTGGGTACGCGCCGAAGCACCCAGTTGATGCTCAAGTGAAAAGTTTAGAATGATTTGATTCCAAATTTTTGAATAATATTTTTCACCCATCTTACTCCGCCAGCGGTAAGTCTCATCAAACCCGAAATACATCACTGAGCCTTGACCGTAATTTTGCTGCGCGATGACCGGCAGCAATTGGCCGTCAGTCGAGTGGTCCGGATTGCTATCAACTAACAAAACCTGAGCTGTCGGCCGCGCACTTGCAACTCGCGCCGTCCACCGCACGCCCGGAAACGAATTCCAGATTTGGCGATTTTCGAGTGGCTCTTCAGCCATCCGCAACAAGCCCGAGGATTCCCCTAAATCCGTCAGCTTGAGCTTAAATGGCTCACTGCTGCGTTCCGCCTCTTGCCCGGTGGTGAGTTTTGAATTGAGGTTCACCGGCAATAACGGCGCCAGCGGAGTCCCCGCAAAACGGAAGGGATTATTTTTCGGCCCTGCTAGAAAGATCAGGCCACCTCCAAGTTCACTCACCCATTCGTTAATCAGCTTCATGTTCTCATCGCCAAGCGCTTTCGGATCAACATCCCCGATGATGATAATTTCGTTCGAAACCACATCCTCCCGATTTTTTGGAAATTCCTTGAGAAATGGACTATCTGGCTCTTCTGCAAGCTCAGCACCGCCATCAAAGAGTACACTCTTTACCGCCAGTCGCCGGTCGCGCTCTAAAGTAGATAATAAATAACGGAAGTCCCAGCGTGGCTCCTGCTCGACATAAAGCACCTTCACATGACTGTCTAGCACCCGAAGTTTAGTCGTTGCAACATTGTTGTCCTTGGACGATTCCCCTTCGAACGGAGTGATCAATGCCTCAATTTTAACCTCTGTATTTTGGGTCGGCTCATAACCGAGGCGGTATTCACTTTCACCGTCCACACTGAATTTTACGTCTTTTTCGTCAACCACTTTGCCATCCGCTTTCAGCTGAATTTTGACTTGCTGTCCGCTGTAGCCGGTCGAGAGAACGTTGACCGTAAACTCAGCCCGCTCTTTGACAAAAGAACCACGCGGCCCAACCACCGCGTGAACGTGGATATCCTTCGGGCTAACGATACCTACCCCATAAAGAAACAATGGAACGCCATCCTGCTTCGCCAAATTCGCAATATCGGCAGGAGCGGTACCACTGTTGTTGCCACCATCGGTAATGACGAGGACCCCCGCGACGGGTTGGCCACGATTATCATCCAAAGCCTGTTGCAATGAATCGCCGAGAGCCGTGGCTTGGTCTGTGAATTTCAACCCATTAAAAAAATCCTGTGCAGCGGTGACGCTAACCGGCCCACCCGCACCAATTTCACCGAGCTTTTTGAGCTCACTCCCGAAATGATAAAATTCAAGATCGGCTTTTTCCTGCAACCGTGGCCAAAGCTTGAGTCTTTGATTACCCGCAAGATTCTTGAGTAACTCGGCCCGTGAGGCGTGACGCCAAGGTTCAGTCCCGCGGGGAAGCGTGCCGTCAATTTTTGCATCTGGAGCGAGCTGATCGGCAGCAAGAGCCGCGCGATTTAAATCCTCCTTGGCCGCCCGTTGATCCTCGATTTCCATACTCTGCGAAGTATCCACCAGAACCAATAACCGCTCGCGCACCGGTTCATTCATGGTAAACAGCAACACAGGCCTGATTAGTAGAAATAGAAAAACCGCGATCAACGTGATCCGCAAGCCAACCAACAAACCGCGCTGTTTGACCGACAGCGCAGCCGCCCCCCAGCGATATGATCCACCGATCGCAAGCCCAAGAACCAGTAGAAGTAAGAACGCCCACCCCCAACTGATCCCTTCATAGCCCAGAGTCACCTCCGTGCTGCCGCCAGACGCGGATGAAACAATCGTACTGAAAAGGGCTGGGATCATTTGGCGAAGCTAAACTTGTGAGCGAGAGTCATTTCGAGAAGGGCGACGAGGATCGCACACCCGACAAACCAAACCCAAAATTCGCGCCGCACTTGATGGAGTGATGAGCCAAAGGGGGAAACAGTTTGCGAGTCCGCAACGACTTTCCCACCGCTGAGATCCGCCTGATTTTCAGCAGAAATCATTCGCAGGTCAGATTCTTTAGCATCCATTTGCACCGCCAAAGTGGAGATCGGCATTTCCACCCCCGTTGCCATAAACCGATAAGAGCCGGGTTTTGCGGTATCACGGTAACACAGCACCGCGTCTTGATCCCGCAACTCAACCTTGCCGGCAGCTCGCATTTTACCTTCATTTCCCGGGCTTAAAACCGAAATCTCCTGACCGACGAGGTCGATTGGAACCCGAGCAAAAAATGTCGCCCCTGGTGCCAGCACCCGCGAATCGGCGGATTTCTCCGGTATCAGATAGCTCACTAAGCGCTGTAGCAGTGGCACAAAATTTGGATGAAGGGGTAGGTTACTCCAATCCGTGGTTGCTGAGCAGCTAAAAACCACCACCCGACCTTTTCCATAAGACTTTTCTACTACCGCTGGCGTATCATCGGCATATTTGACGATGATACGCGCTGCCGTCGCCGGATCTTTGACCGACGGTAACAACAGTGGCAAATACGTGCTCACTCGGACCGAACTTAAATTGCCATTCTTCGAATCGTTCCACAGCGAAACGATCGGATGGCCGTAGCCACGTGCCTGCCAAGCTAAGCCCTGACCTGTTTTGCCCGGCTCTCTTTTCTCACCGAATTTAGCCGGCAACATCGGCCCGAGTACCGGATCCTCATTGTAGGCACTCGGTTGAACCTGCGAACCGGGGAAAATCACCAACGAACCGCCTTCCTTGACGTATTTTTCGAGACCCTTGGCCGCAGCTAAATCAAGCTTCGCGAGATTGGTCAGCACGATGATCCCTTGGCCGCTCAAGTCTGCGCTTTGCAGCCAAGCCGGAACCACCGTCTCGACCTTGAGATAGTAGTCCGCGCGGCGCGACGGCGACACCGGAATCAGTGCATTTGCGAGAAAATAACCGTCACGATTTTCCTTTGAACGGCCCACCCTACCCTCAACGAGGGTAATATTTAAATGATCAATGACATGCACCGCCACGCTGCGCTCATTGTCCACCGGCAGCCGATCCGCCGGAATTACCGCCCGCAAAGTGTAGTAGCCAGATTTCGGAAAGCGTGAATTCAAACGGACCACCCGCGATTTACCTGACTCCACGCGATCGAGCATCGCCTCGTCCACCGGAGCGCCGTTATCTACCGCAAGCGTAACTCGCACATTAGACACGGTGGCCGCGCCAAAATTACTCACTTCGACCAAAAATCCGCTGGACTGACCCGCTGCGAGCACTCCGGTTTCCGGCTTGAGCTGGGTAATCGCTAAATTATCCTCGCCCGATTTTGCCCCGAGATCGACCACCTTGAGATGGACATCAGGTGCTTCCGCGAGCATTTTCCGGATGGCATCCATGCCTTGCCAAGAAGACGCCTGACCGTCCGAAAAGACGTAAATTTCTTTCTTTGCACCATTGCAAGGCTTCAGCGTTTCAAGGGCTAGCTGAATTGCCACGCTCATTTCACTCGCCTCTTGAGTCGCTTCCGCCAACTCCAAGCTGCGGCGCACGAGAGGCAGATTGATAGTCGGCCGCGGCACCACCTGTTTGACACGCTTACCTACCAGAAAAAGACTCAGCTGCGAACTACGGCCCATCCCGTCGATGACTTTACGCGCCTCCTCCTTGGCCTGATCAAAACGAGTTCGGAAGCCATTGCTTTGGCCCATACTCGCACTCTGATCAAGGAGCATCACCGCCACCACCGGTGCCGAATCGGCAGATTCCTGCAAGCCACCGGGATTGAATACCAAGCGTGCAAAAGCCAAGGCCAGCAGCACCACAAACAAACAACGCAACGCCAGCAACAGAAGATCCTCAAACTTCATCCGTCGCTGATTTTTCTGCAAACTCGCCACCAAAAAACGTGTAGCCGCCCAGCGCACCACTTGAGTCCGCGTCTTGCTCAGCAGGTGAATCGCGATCGGAGCAGCCACCGCTGCCGCACCCGCAAGAACCGTTGGAACCAGGAAAGGCATCAGCGCGAAAGGTGATTCTGACGGAATGCCAAATATTCACTCAAGGTTTCATCGAGCGGCACCGACGTATTGCACAACACATAATGGCAAGAGCTGCGATCGCACATTTTTCGCATGTTTTTACAAAACTCACCAAACGCCGCGAGATAGCTTTTACGGATCGAGGACGGCACGGTTTCCAATTCCGGCCCGCCCTCGAGGCCAACAAATTTCACCGTTCCGATGAAAGGAAATTCTAACTCATACGGATCTAGGACATGGAATACAATGACTTCGCTGCCCTGAAAACGGATGCGCTCGACACTTTTTTGTAAACTCTGCTCGTCGTCAAACAGATCACTGATCAAAATCACAATACTGCGTGACCGCAAAGTCGCAGCCAGCTCATTCAATACCCGCGCCGTTTGCGTCGCCTCTTGCGCCTTGAAACTCGCCAACCGATGCATGATCTCATGAATCTTACCCTTGTTATCGGTGCGCTCGAAGCGGTCTCGCACTTGAGTATCAAAAATATTCACCGTGATCGCGTCATTTTGCCCGAGCACCAGATAGGCAAGACAGGCCGCTAATACTTTGGCATAGTCCAATTTGGTAATCGAACCTGAGCCATAGTTCATCGACTCACTGCCGTCCACCACCAGATGCACGACAAAGTTCGTATCCTGTTCGTATTGTTTGATATAATATCGATCCGTCCGCCCGAGTACTTTCCAATCGAGATGGCGCAAATCATCACCTGTAGCGTATTCACGATGCTGCGCGAACTCGATCGCAAAACCATGAAAGGGCGAACGGTGTTCGCCTACCCGATAGCCTTCCACAATGCCACGTGCAATCACACCAAGAGCCTCGCCTTTAGCAATCGCTGCAGGATCTAGCAAACTTTTCCGAGCACTCATGGGTTTGGATGAAAGGAACACCTCGGATTAACGAGCCGGAATCGACTTTAACACTTTTTCCACCACCGTATCTGCGGTGATTCCCTCGCTTTGAGCGGTGAAATTTACCGCGATCCGGTGCCGCATCACCGCCTTGGCCACTGCCGCCACATCTTCGCAGCCCGCATACAATTGGCCACGAATGAGCGCGTGTGCCTTCGCCGCCATGATCAGACTGAGGCTAGCGCGCGGACCAGCACCGAAGCTGAGGTATTGTTTGCAATAATCAAGTGCACCGGCCTCTTTCGGACGGGTACTACGGACAATGTTGCTCGCATATTGATAGACATGATCGGCCACAGGCATCGCTTTCACGACTTGTTGCATATAGATGATTTGTCCGGCATCTAGCACTGGCTTCGGCCGCTCGACTTTACCGCCAGTGCCGCGCTTCATGATCTCTAACTCTTCGTGTTCGCTAGGGTAACCCACATTGATCAAAAACAAAAATCGGTCGAGTTGCGCCTCAGGCAATGGATAGGTGCCCTCCTGCTCTAGCGGGTTCTGCGTCGCGAGCACGAAAAACGGATCCGGTAATTTGTGAGTGGTGCCGCCGACTGTAACTCGTCGTTCTTGCATCGCCTCCAGCATTGCAGCCTGAGTTTTTGGCGGAGTCCGGTTAATCTCGTCGGCCAACACAATATTTGAAAACAAAGGGCCGCGTAGAAACTTGAACTCCTTGGCACCCGTTGCAGGATCGGTATATATGATTTCCGTGCCGGTGATATCACTCGGCATCAAGTCGGGTGTAAATTGAATGCGCTTGAAAGACATCTGCAAAGTCTCCGCCAGCGTCGAAATAAGCAGTGTCTTGGCAAGACCTGGCACCCCGACCAGCAACGCATGACTGCGAGTCAAAATCGCAATCAAAATTTGCTCAACCACCTCGGTCTGCCCAACAATCACTTTCGCGATTTCCCGGTGCAGCCGCCGAGTGGCCGCCCGGCAAAGTTCGACGGCTTCGATGTCGGAAGGACCTTCCGAAGCCGTAGCCTGAGTCAGCACATTTTCTGCTTGAACATTTGCCATCTGAATGAGTTAGGATTTGGGTTTAAAGATTTTAAAAACGAAACAATACAGAATCAGAAATTTAAATTTACGGCTCTTTCTGGCAGCAATCTGCCACAGACTACGAACTTCGGATTTTTATTATTTCATGAAAGTTAAAATTTATTTTTAGAAATTCCACCACAAACCTCAGCTGCAGCAATCCCGATGAGCTGCTCCCGTCACCGCTGGGGCAGATTAGAGCCAGTGGCGCAAGCCAGCTAACGCAGAGACTCCTTGGTCTTGCATCCTGTTGATTCGGGGCTTAAAGACTGCGGATGAATCTTGCCAATTTCCGCAAAGAATATTCCGATCGTGGTTTAAAATGCGAAGATTTGAATCCTGACCCCATCCTCCAATTTTCACAATGGTTCACCCAAGCGACCGAGCTTGGCTTGCACGAGCCTAACGCAATGACCCTTGCCACCGTTGATGAGACCGGGATGCCTTACCAGCGAACGGTGCTCCTCAAATCTTACGACTCCGCCGGTTTTGTGTTTTTCACCAACTACAGCAGTCGTAAGGCCCAGCAAATGGAGCGAAACCCTTGCGTAAGTTTGTTGTTTCCATGGATCACTTTGGAACGCCAGGTGAGTCTTCAAGGTCGCGTCGAAAAAATTAGCCGTGCCGAGTCACTCGACTACTTTGCATCCCGCCCGCGCGAATCGCAAATCGGCGCTTGGGTTTCCAACCAAAGCGAAATCGTCGCTTCACGCGAATTTCTCATGGAAAAGCTCGCCGCCATCCGCGAGCAATTTGCCCACGGGGAAATTCCCCTCCCCCCGTTCTGGGGCGGTTACCGAGTCATTCCGCAGCAAATCGAGTTCTGGCAAGGCGGCCCAGCCCGGCTCCACGACCGCTTGGTTTACCGCCGCACCGGTGGCATTTGGCAAATCGAGCGTCTATCACCTTGATCCCTAGACTTTTTAAAAAAATTTGAATAACTTTCGCCACCGTTCCGTATCTTCCATTCTGTCTAAAGACCCCTTGTATGATGTACGTCCCCAAATCTCTCCTCATTTCGCTCACCGCCTTAATTCTAGGTTGTGGCGTCAGCAACGCCGCCGATTGGCTCAGCCTTCAGGCAAAACCTGGCACCGCCAACGGAAAAAAAATCGTCCTCATCTCCGGCGACGAGGAATACCGTAGCGAGGAATCCTGCCCGATGCTGGCCAAAATCCTCAGCCAAAAATACGGTTTCAACTGTGTGGTGCTGTTCGCGATCAATCCTGAAGGCAACTACATCGATCCCAATTTCCAAAAAAACATTCCCGGCACGCTCGCCCTCGACGCCGCCGACCTGCTGATCATTGGCACTCGCTTCCGCCAGTTACCCGATGACCAAATCGCGCACTTCGCAACTTTTCTCAATGCAGGCAAGCCAGTCATCGGCTTCCGCACCGCCACCCACGCTTTCTCCGGCTCAGCCAAAACTGGCGACTTCCGATGGGAGAATTTCGGCCTCAATATTCTCGGTGAAAAATGGGTCAACCACCACGGAAACCACAAGGCTCAAGGAACCCGCAGTTCGATCGAAACCGCCAATACCAAGCACCCCATTCTTCAAGCTGTCGGCGAAATTTTTGCCACTACCGATGTTTACGCGATTGCCAACCTTGATCAAAACGCCGCCACCATCCTGCTCCGCGGCGCGGTCACTCAGTCGCTTGACCCCACTTCAAAAAATCTTGAGGGTCCAAAAAACAATCCCCTGATGCCGCTCGCTTGGCTGCGAGAATATACCGCCCCGAACGGTACAACCAAAGGTAAAGCTTTTTGCACCACCCTCGGTGCAAGCGTTGACTTCGCCGACGAAAACCTGCGCCGCCTGGTTGTCAATGCCAGCCTCTATCTTACCGGCTTGAAAGTACCGACTCAGGCAGATGTCGCCTACATTGATCCATTTAAACCGACGCCTTACAGCGCCATCGACGCCAAAGACTACTACCAGAAAGCCAATCTCAAACCCGCAGCTTATGAACTTGGCAAAAGCCCGGCCACTGGGCTCCCCAACTCGCAAGCAGACTCCAAGCCCAAAACCGCCACCGAGGATCACGCACTGCACCAGGAACCGGCTACTGCCAGCATCAGCCGCCCGCAAACGGTCGCCGCGCCAACACCCGGCGAAAGTCTGGTGTTCATCGGCAACGGCCTTGCCGAACGGGATATTTATTACAGCCGCTTAGAAACTGAATTATTCCTGCGCTACCCAGCCCAACAGCTACTGATTCGCAACATGGGCCGCCCCGGTGATACCCCGGGTTTCCGCCCTCACCCGGCCCGCGAATCACAATGGGCCTTCCCCGGTGCCGCAAAATTTCACCCCGAAAACGCCAAGCACGACGGTAAAGGCTTCTTCCCCACCCCCGACCAATGGCTCACCCACTTGAAAGCCGACACCATCGTCGCATTCTTCGGCTACAACGAGTCCTTCGATGGACCCCGGCGCGTGGATAATTACGAAGCAGAACTCGACGCCTTGGTCCTCCACTCCCTCAGTAAAGCTTACAACGGCAAGACCGCCCCCCGCTTGGTGCTGGTTTCCCCAATTGCCTACGAAAACCTCTCAAAAGGTCGAGACCTCCCCACTGGCACTTCCGAAAATGCCAATCTTGAGCTTTACACCGCCGCCATGGAGCGCGTCGCCAAAAAACACGGGCTTACCTTCATTGACCTCTTTCATCCAACTCTCGAACTTTACGCAAAAGCCAAAGTTCCATTCACCAGCAGCGGATTTATTCCTACCGAAGCCGGCTACCAACAGCTCGCAGTGATCCTCGCCAACGGCATTTACGGCCCACCCACGCTTCGCTCCAAAGCAGATCCCGCTAAAGTCTATGCTGCCGTCCAACAAAAAAATTGGCTCTGGAAAAACGATTATTGTATCGTCAATGGTGTTCACAGTTACGGCGGCCGTTACAATCCCTTCGGCCCTCAAAATTACCCGGATGAAGTGTTGAAAACCCGTGAAATGATGACCCTTCGCGACGATCTCATCCATGCAGTCGCTTTAGGCAAAACCAATTCTCTCAACGTCGATGACTCGAAAACTCGTCAGCTGCCGCTTGTCCCCTCCAATTTTAAAGCCAACACCAAAGACGGTCTCCCAAATTATCTTGACGGCGAAGCCGCCGAGAAATCCCTCAGCGTGCCACCCGGCTATAAAGTTGAGCTGTTCGCCTCAGAGAAAGAATTCCCCAATCTCGCCAACCCGATGCAGATGTCCTTCGACAATCGTGGCCGCTTGTGGGTCGCCACCATGCCCACCTACCCCGCTTACCGGCCCGGCGATCCGCTCCCCAACGACAAAATTCTCATTTACGAGGATACCGATCACGACGGTCACGCCGATAAAGAAACCGTCTTTGCCGATAAGCTGCAACTCCCCATCGGTTTCGAGTTCGCCCCGCAGGGCGTCTACGTCTCCCAAGCTCCCAACCTGATTCTGCTCAAAGACACCAACGGTGATGACCACGCCGATGTCCGGGAAATCGTCATCAGTGGCTTCGACACACACGACACTCATCACGCCATCAGCGCTTTCTGTGCAGACCCATCCGGGGCCTTTTTGATGGGCGAGGGCATTTTCCTCCATTCCAACGTCGAAACCGCCTACGGCCCGATTCGCGCCATGAACGGCGGATTTTTCCGTTACAACCCACAGCGCAGCCAATTGGAGCGCACTGCTCAGCTCAATATTCCCAACCCGTGGGGCATCGCCTTCGACGATTGGGGCCAAGACTTCTTCCTGCATACTTCCGGCACCAGCATCAACTGGATGCTACCCGCATCGGTCAAGCCCACCTACAGCGGTCAGACTCCTTCTTCGCCCGACCTCGCCCCCCGTGGCAATGCGGTGCGCCCCACCTCCGGGCTTGAGTTCGTTTCCTCCCGCCATTTCCCCGACGAAGTCCAAGGCGATATGCTGCTTTGCAACAACATCGGGTTTCTCGGAATTAAACAACATTCGATCGTCGATAACGGAACCGGCTACAAAACCGAATTTCGCCAAGATTTGCTCAAATCCTCCGATCCCAACTTCCGCCCAGTGGACCTCGAATTCGCACCCGACGGCTCGCTCTACGTCATCGACTGGCACAACGCCCTGATCGGCCACATGCAACACAACACCCGCGATCCACTGCGCGACCATGTCCACGGCCGAATCTATCGAATCACCTACCCTTCACGCCCGCTGGTCAATCCTGCCCAAGTCGAAAAAGCCCCGCTTGCGACCCTGCTGGAAAATCTCAAACTTCCCGAATATCGCACTCGCTACCGCAGTCGCCGCGAACTCCGCGCCTATCCCGCGGAAAAAGTGCTCCCTGCGATCAAGAGCTGGGTTGCCAAACTCGACCCAAAAGATCCGCGCTACGAACACCACCTCCTTGAAGCTCTGTGGACCACTTGGGGCCTCAATCGAGTGGATGAACCACTCCTCCGTAAACTTCTCCAAGCTCAAGATTTTCACGTCCGTGCCGCCGCCGTGCGAGTGCTCCGATATAACACTCAGTCCATCCCTGAACATACCGCTCTCCTCGCAACCGCTGCCGCCGATTCCAATGGCCGCGTTCGTCTCGAATCCATCGTCGCCGGATCATGGCTCAATAACGGCAACGGTAAAAAAATCGTCGCCATCGCCGCCAAATTGCCGCTCGACGAATGGAATAAAGATGCCGCCAACACCGCACAACAACGCCTCGAAGGCATCCAAGAAACCATCGTTATTGAGCACCCCGCCCCGCCCGTCCCCGCCAATCTCAGCGGACCGGAAAAACAACAGTTCCTTGCAGGTCATGAAATTTATTTCCGCGACGCCCACTGTGCCACCTGCCACCAAGCCGACGGCAAAGGCCTCGATCCCGCCTTTCCACCTCTGGCCAACAGCCCGTGGGTCAGCGGCGATCCCGAGCGGCTGATCAAACTTGCCCTCCATGGACTGATGGGTCCCTTAGACCTCAATGGCAAAAAATACGATGGCCAAGTCCCGATGACGCCCTTCGGCGGGATCCTCAAAGACGCCGAGATTGCCGCCGTACTCACCTACGTGCGTAACGATTTCGGCAACAAATCCACCTCCATCCCAGCCGCCCTCGTCACCCAAGTTCGTGAGGCGACCAAAACTCATCAAGGCTTTTACATGGTTCCCGATCTGCTGAAAGAAAACCCTTTCAAATAGGAATCCTGCCGAAAGCATCGAGCTCTCGAAATCCAAGTAAGAGCGAGGCATCGATTTGCCTCGCTCTTATTTTTTTGCAGCAGATTGCAGCTCAATGATAACTGAAATTAATGACGAGGTCCGGCGAGTCATCAATTCACCGCTATCACCCGTAGTTTCGGAGAATCGAGTGATTCCCCAATTCGCATTCCAAGTAACTTTTGATAGAGCCCACTTGCAGGCGTCAACAAGGTGATCTCAACACCATCATGCTTGATCGTCATCCCGCCAGATGTCGGAACCAGCAAGAAAAATGCGTTTGCGCCATCGAGCTCCACCGCCACCAACGCGCCCGCATCGATTTCGTCATCCTCGGTAAAGCTCGGTAAGTCGCAAGCTTCGAAAATCCGCACCGCTTCCGCCAGCTCATCGACCTGCCGTGCCTGACCGGCAGCCAGGTAGGATGCCTCCAAACTCCGCGTGTCGTATTTACCCTCCGCCTTACTGCCGGGATCCGTCGCTGCCGCGTGGGCCTCGTAGGCCGCTTTCGAGAGACGCTCCAAGCGACTCCGCAACTCCATCCGAATTTGTGTAAGCAACTGGAATTTTTGAACCTTGATCAATTGGCGCTCAGCCTTGCACGCAACAATCACAGATGCCAAACTCTTTCATGCTCATCGTTTACGTTTATCAGAAATGCAGCACTTGCCGCGACGCACTCAAATGGCTGAATGCCCGCGGTATCCCCCATCAAGTCAAAGCGATTCGAGAAACTCCGCCGACCCGTGCCGAACTCGCAACCGCACTCGAAGCTCGCGGCGGCGACCTTCGGAAAATTTTCAACACTTCGGGCATCGACTACCGCGCGCTCGGACTTAAAGACCAGATTTCAGCCCTGAGCGATTCTGCGGCCTTCGAGTTACTCAGCCAAAACGGCAATCTGGTGAAACGACCCTTTGTCATCGGAGCTGACAAAACCCTAGTCGGCTTCAAACCCGCGGACTGGGAAAAAGCCTTCGCTTAAAAATCATAAGTCCGTTCGGCGGCACTCTGAACTCGGTCGATCCACCCCAATCGCCTGATTGAACGTGGCTCGCGGCGTTTCAGCCGAGAGCCAGCTGCGGTTCAGTGCTCGGGGAACATTTCGCTGAAATTTCTCCCCGCTGCCAGAATTTCATAATCTTCGTAGCTTACCTTGGCAGCTGGCGGCCAGAAAACCTCATTCGCAATTTGGTCCGCGACCCAGTCGGCGCAGTTTTGCGCCGCTTCGAGATCCGCCATTTCAAAATCCTGCCATGGATGGATCCTCACCTCCGCCTCGGTGGCGCGGAGACAAAAATAACACGGCACCGCCAAAACCTCGCCACTCGCAACCAGAGCCGCTGCGTAAAGTGGCAATTGTAAATTGTGCCACTGGAAATTTGCCGATTTCCCCTGATCTTCACCGATGTAAACTGCCGGGCTGTCCAGTCCAAGATGCAAAGGCAGCACACTTGAGCTGCTGAGTTTTTTGCGGTGCGCCTTGGCCACGCTTTCGACTTTCCCGGTTTTGTAATCCATGACCCGCAGCCGCCCGCTTTCGCGGTGACGATCGATCCGATCAATTTTCGCAACAAGCTGTGCCTTGCCAACCGGCAGCTCGACCTTGCGCTCGACGTCGATCACCTGCCAGCCCTCAAGTCGGTGGCTGGCCTGTACCCGGGAAAACCACTGCAAGCGCTGCCGCAGCGCCTCACTCTGGATGCTTACCGCCAATGGCACCCGTTTGCCGAACCCTTCGAAAATCACTCGGTCGAGCTCAG
>JAYWAR010000101.1:0-2246 GCA_043782285.1 Akkermansiaceae bacterium
CAAAGGTCAGTGGGAATTCCAGATCTTCGGCAAAGGCTCCAAGAGAGCTGCTGATGAGATGTGGGTCGCCCGCTATCTCCTCAACCGGGTTTGTGAAAAATATGGCATCGACGTGAACTACCACTGCAAACCCCTCGGTGACACCGACTGGAACGGCTCCGGCATGCACGCGAATTTCTCCACCGAGTATCTCCGTGAAAAAGGTGGCAAAGCCTATTTCGAGGCGCTCATGGCCGCCTTCGCCGAGCACGTCGAGGAGCACATCGCCGTCTATGGACCGGACAACCACATGCGTCTCACCGGACTGCATGAAACTCAGTCGATCGACAAATTCACCTACGGTCTCGCCGACCGCGGCGCCTCGGTGCGGATTCCTCACAGTTTCATGAACAACGACTACAAGGGCTACCTCGAAGACCGCCGTCCAAACTCGCAAGGCGATCCCTATCAGATCGCCTCGCGCATCCTGAAAACCATCGCGCTGGTGCCGACTCCTTGAGTCGTTAGCTAGCGATCGTTTCTAGCGATTGATTTGCAAAGCCGTCTTCCCTCGCGGGATGGCGGCTTTGATTTTTTCTAATCCTAGAAGCTAAGGGGGGTATCGCCCAATATAAAAGTTCGCGTGAAGGGTTGCTGTTGAGGGGGGCGAATCACGGGGTAAAAAGCCCGCGCGTTCATTCCGAATGTTACTGAGTATTTTTGCTGCTTTGCATGAAATCAAAGCCACCAACGACTGAGTCATGGAGCGCAAAATCTGCTCACCCAAGAGTCCAGGAGGAACTGGCAATCGGAACGGCCACCGTGACTCTCGGATAACTGGTTCGATCTATCACCCAGTTGTCATCAAATATGAAATTGCAAGAGCGATCCTCTATTGTTTCACAGTAGTCGCGGTTTAGGATATTGACCATTCTCGAGCCGTTTCAATAGCAATTTCAATTTCTTAGCACCCCAGCTAATTCCTAGCAGTTGAATACCCAAACCCCCAAATCCCATGAAAAAACCATCTATATGGATCGCCCAGGTCGCGTTGGCCGTTCTAGCGTCCGCCTGCTTCAATCAAACCGCTTCGGCCGCCCCCGGCACTGCGGTTAATGTCAACTTTTCGCTCACCGGTGCCGGAGACTTGATGGACGGAACCTCCTTCATTTCCGGCAGTTACCAACAAGCACCATCCTACTACAGTGGCACCAAATGGAACGAAGCTGTCGGCCCACTGATCATTGCCACGAATTCTGAACCCAGCAGCTCGTTCACCCAGACTAGCCTGCTCGACAGTACGGGTGCCGTAACCACCATCGGTTTCACCACCGCTTCGACGACCACTCCATTTGATTTGGAGGGGCCATACAGCTTTGGTGACCACCCGAATACCAAGATGCTCAACGGTGGCGTGCGCCGGGCTTACAATTCCGGAAGTGGCAACAATTTGAACAATCGCCTCACGATCAGCGGTTTGAATAATGCCAAGGTTTACAACATCTACCTAACCAGCTCGCAAAACCCGAACGTCAAGTGCGCTTGGAGGATCGGCGCGGCAGGCACGCCCCAGACCATCCTGAACACGACCGCCACGCGGACAGCACAAACCTGGAAACCCGGCGACAACTGGGTGGTTTTTTATGCTGTCCCCACCGATGGTGCCGGGAATATAGACGTCCGCGGTCAAGGTCAAGCCGGAGCCGACGCCGGAGCCTTCAGCGGAATCACCCTGAACGGCTTCCAAGTCGTCGAGGCAACCGGTTGGCTGAACCCGGACAAGTCGATTTATGATTTTGGCACGCCCGCAGTCGCCGGAACTTCTTCGGTGGTTTCCGCCAACGGGACCGGCAACACTATCACTTGGACAGTGCTCTATTCGTCGAATCTTGCCGCTCTCTCGCCGACCTTCACTTTGGCGGATAACGCAACGTGCGTCCCGGCTTCGGGAAGCACTCAAAACTTTTCAGGTGGCCCGGTGAACTACACAGTCACCGCCCAGGACGGCACCGTGCGGGTGTATGCCGTAACCGCTGTCTTGGCCCCGCCAAGCACAGCCCGTGACATCTTGAGCTTCACAACTCCGTCGGGGAGCGCCGCTATTGCAACCAATTCTGCGACGCTTTACGTGCCGGTCGGCACCGATGTCACGGCGCTCGTACCCACCATCACGCTCTCGCCTTTTGCCTCTGTTTCGCCGGCCTCGGGAGTGCCTCAAAACTTCACCAGTCCGGTGAACTACACGGTTACTGCCGAGGATGGCGTCT
>JAYWAR010000102.1:0-6257 GCA_043782285.1 Akkermansiaceae bacterium
AATGTTGCGAGTCTTTGAAGTCTGTCAACCCCCCACAATATATTTTAACGCAATTTTGTTGCACTGTTGGGTGAGCTGCTGAAAATCTGGCATTCGCTCAGGCGCAACATGTCTTCGAGCCCTCATATTGACTTTGATGTGATCATCGTCGGTGCAGGCCTCGCCGGACTGGGCGTGGCCTTGCCATTGATCGAGTGCGGCATCACCCGCATCTGCATTTTAGAAGCACGCACAGTCGGCGCGTCATTTGAAAATTGGCCGAAGCAGCTGCGGCTCATCACGCCCTCTTTTCATTCGAATCCCTTCCGCCAGCCGGATCTCAACGCGATTACGATCGATACTTCGCCCGCCGATTTCATCCGCAGCGAGCACCCCACCGGCAAGGAGTACGCCGCTTATCTACGCAGCGTGGTGAATCACTATCAGCTCCCCGTCCGCGAGGGCGTGAATGTGGGGGAAATCACTCATCATAGCACTTATTTCGAGGTGGAAACGTCAGAAGAAAAGCTCACTGCGCACTACGTCATCTGGGCGGCGGGTGAATTTTTCTATCTACTGGATGATGATTTCGACGGTGTGGAACACGGCATTCACAACATCAAAATCGCCGATTGGACCCAGCTCGAAGGTGACGAATTCGTCATTATCGGCGGCGACCCCATGCCGCTTGACGCCTACGAGGACAACGGATTTCTCAACGAAGACCTCGACTGCTGCACCGACTGCACTTGCGCTATTCCCAGCGAAGCCACGCTGCCGACCGCTCGCGCAAAACGCTATGCCGAGGTAATGAAAATCATTTCCTAACATGCGAATCACCCTCATCACCGGATTTCTCGGAGCCGGCAAAACGACCTTCCTCCGGCGATTCATTTCCGATCACTCCGCCAGCTCACGCATTGGCGTCATCATCAACGATCTCAGCCAACTCGAAGTCGATGGCGAGCTGGTCCGGATGGGCGATTTCGTTTCGGAAAAAATGGCACTCTCGTCAGCATTCGTGCGGGTTCCATCTCCGGCGAGCGGCGTAGGGAATTCCTGGCAGCACTCAAGTCGATGAGTGCATCCGGCATCGAGCATCTCATCATCGAGACCTCCGGCAGCACCGAGCCACGGGTAGTCATCGGCGAGATTCTCGCGGCTGGCATGGGCACGCTGCACGCCGTTGCCACTTTCGTGGATGCGCGGATGCTGCTGCACGATTACGAGGGCGGTAAAAGTTTGTTAGCCTATCTCGCGCGCTCGTCGGAAACGATCACGGCCGAGAGTGTGTTGATCGAGCAACTTCGGGTCGCCAGTGTGATCGTCATCATCAAGCTCGACATCATTCGCGAAGATCAGCTTGTGCCGCTGCTGCGCTCCATTTAAGCCATCAACTCGGAAACTGATCTTGTCGGCTGCGGGCATGGCCATATCGAGCCTTCCGTCATTCTCCGAGCCCCGCCCTAGAGGAAAGAAATAGAATCCAGCAGTGGGGAAGCCCGCCAGAATGACCTCGACAGCATCGTCATCCGTGACCCGCGTCCGTTGCATCCTCAGCGGTTTTTCGATCTCTATCGGGTGCGGCTCGGAGTGGGGATTTTCCGCAGTAAGGGCTTCATCTGGTTCGCCAGTCGCCCCGGTCACGTCCTATTGTGGAATCAATTCTGGGGCGCGATGAGCCTTGAATTTCTTTCCACTTGGCGAATCCAGCTCCTCGAAAACGACATTCGTTTGTTAGCCGAGGAAAAAGACCACCTCCGCGCCTAGCTCACGGCCCACCACCCGCTCTTTGGTGACCGTTCCTGCGAATTCACCTTGATCGGACATCAGCGGGATTTGGAGATTTTAGGTAACGAGTTGATGGACTGCTTCTGCACCGATGAGGAAATCACCCATTGGCAGAATCGTGGCAGCTTCCCTGATCCATGGCCGGCCAATCTCAAGGTGATGCGCTGAATTTTACACTCCCATCATATCTCCACTCGAACAACTTCGCCTCCGCGCCAGTATCGACGCCAGCTGCGATCTCACTGGTGCAAAAATCCGCCACTGCCAGTCCGAAAAAGTCCCGGTCATGCTCGTCCTCGGCAAACGCGAAATCGCAGAAAATCGGGTCGCCGTGCGATCCCGTCAAAATGGGAACGAAGGCGCGATGAGTTCCGATGAATTTTTTGCCAGCCGAGCATCGACGCTCGAACTCTCTAACTGAATATAACCGGCCTTGAGCTACTTCGCCATCGAGTTCGAAGATGGCAAGTATAACAACCACAAAGACCAATCAGCGGGAAACTATTGACACAAAATTACTGGCACTCGCAAAAAGATTTGAGTGACCTTGTGGAGGTAGGTGGTCGAAAAATCTAGTTTACCTTGAAGTGCTAACATCCTGTTACCTGCTTTTTTGAAGAATAGACACCGGACAAAATGTCTGCATCCCGGCAGCGCGTAAAATGCAGATAATTAGAGTCTCTTAACTCGTTATCGAGTTCAAGACTGGGGATCATACCGTTGCCAGATCGGCATGAATCAGATTCAGGAGAGTTTTGAATGTGAGTCGACCTGGTGGCGTGCCACGTGCTGAATTGAGAACATGGCACTTATTGGATTTTTACTCGATATGGACGGCGTGATTTACCGCGGCTCTGACTTGATACCCGGCGCAGCTGATTTTATGGACCGACTACGCGATCACGGAATTCCGTTCCGGTTTCTTACCAACAACTCACAACGCGCGCGCCGTGATGTTGCGTTAAAACTCCGTCGCCTCGGAATTGAGGCGAGCGAACAAGAGATCTTTACCTGCGCGATGGCAACCGCCAGGTTTCTCGCCTCACAAAAACCTAAGGGCACTGCTTACGTCATTGGTGAACACGGTCTTGCTGCCGCATTGCATCACAACGGCTATACAGTCGTCGATGACGATGCGGACTTTGTGGTCGTCGGCGAAGGGCGCACTTTGACCTTCGAGATGATCGAACGCGGCGTGCGCTTGGTTGAAAAAGGTGCACGTTTAATCGCGACAAACCTCGACCCGAATTGCCCAACCGAACAAGGGATTCGACCAGGTTGTGGCGCGATTGTTGCGATGATCGAACGCGCCACTGGCGTACAGGCGTTTTCAGTTGGCAAACCCAGCCCAGTGATGATGCGCGCAGCCCGCAAAGAAATGGGCTTACGTACGGACGAGACAATCATGGTCGGCGATACCATGGAGACCGATATTCTCGGAGCAGTTCAGATGGGCTATCGCAGCGTGCTGGTACTCAGCGGTGGTACTCGTCGCCAAGATCTGCGAAAATTTGCCTATCAGCCTGATCTCGTGGTTGAGCATATTGGGATGATTCCAGACGAGTTTATTTTCGGGAAAATGGCTTCCTTAACGGTTTAAAGTTAGCTCACTGTGGCTCCTCGTGCCAGGGGATTCCTGCGTTTGAACTACGTTGGAGGTCGGCAATGACTTGGGCTCCTAGCAGTAAAATCAAAGCTACGGCTTCTAACGTGAGAAGCACGATGATGATCGTCGCCATTGAACCGTAGAGCACATTAACCATGGAGACTTTGGTGTAGTAAAAAACTAGCAAGTGACGAACAAGTTCCCACAACAAGGTCGCGGTAAGTCCGCCGACTGAAGCCCGCGGCATCGAAATTTTTACCACTGGCATGATCTTGTAGAACAGCGTAAACAACAACACTAAGCCAATTACTCCCATGAAATAGATGATCCAATTGATGTGTTGGTGAAGCAGAATATCTATGCCGAATAAGCTAAAATTTCTTTGCATTTGGGCATCAATAATGGCGTTGACGGTGGTAACTACGATTAAACCAGCTGCGACAATTAAGATAAAAAGATAAGGCATCAACGCGGAGACCCAGAATTTACGTTTCAGGGTAGGTAGCCGGCTTTGAAAGATGATGGCGATCGAATCTTCCATTACCCGGAATGCCAGTGAACTGAAAATTAGCAGCGAGATCAGACCAACCCAGCCAATGATTTCGCGGCTGCTTAAAAACCCCACAAGAACCTCTCTGAGAATTGGCTCAAATCCCGGTGCGATTAACGAAACCTCACGAGTGATAGTTACTAACAAGCGTGCAGATTCAAAAAAATGTGAAAATCCAACCAGCAGTACCACCGACAAAGGAATCAGTGACAGCATCATGTTATAAGCGACTGCGGCAGTAAGCAACAGCCCATGATTGTGCAGAAAAAAGTCACGCAGTACGCGGCTGGTGAAACAAACAATTTTCGGCAGAGGTTTTTCCATCAGCTCCAAATTTGGGCGGTAGCAGCAGTCTCGCCAAGGTAAAACCGAACACCTGCCACCACACCCGTGATTCTATCACTTCTCGATCAAAGCAGATACCGGCTTTGCTACAACCCCAAGTTCTTGGTAATTGAAACCGCTTTCGAGCGGCTTGTAGTTACCAACAATTTCAACGCTGCGAGTTGCAGTGATCGCGGCTTCCATACCCATACTCCAATAGGCGGCATTGATGATGAGCCGCCGCAGGCCAGCCGATTGCAAATCGGTACCGCTGCCCATGGTCGACTGAAAGACCCGGGCAGTTTTACCTTCACTCGTTTGCCAGTTCTTGAACCAAGCGACGGGTAATGGCTCAAGCTTTGGGTTCGGTGCATCGTCGTGATTACGTCCCATCAGCGGCTGGCCCCAAACCAACGCGGTGCAGCCTACAGGTAAGCTGGTGCCTTCTTTGTAGGTACGGTAAACGTCGGAGTTCCCCCAAATATCGCTCACCCCGATCAGGATTGGATGATCTTTTTGTTCTGAAACGAGAGTCCCGCGGGTCGAGTCAGCGTGCCAATTGCCATGATGCCCCATGAACTCACCTCCTAGAACTTCGCTCCCCCAATTCACTTGCTTGTCATTAATTTTGTAAGGCAGGGCACCACGAAAACCGTGATTGGCAGTGCGCAGTGCGATGAAGGGTTTACCGGAATCGATATATTTCACAATCATCTGCTGCTCCGTTAACGGAAGAGTCAGTAAGCGAGTAAAAAAAATCACCAAATCGGCGGCAGCGAGCTTTTCGAGACCGGGGATGTGGTGTGGTTTCAGCTCTTGGCCCTTTTCCGGGTAAACCGGCATAGTCGGATCAATCTCACCCTTGTCATTAACTCCGAATAACACCGTACACTCAAAACCATGGTGAGTGCTGAGAATTTTTGCCATCATTGGCATCGATTGTTCACTACGGTATTCTTGTTCTGCGGCGATAATAACAATGTGTTTGCCTTTGCCCGGCCCCTCGCCTCCCGGATAAGTCAACCATTGCGGGCCATCAGCGGCGTCGCTATGGCTGCAAGAAATAATCAGTGCAAAGGAACAAAACAGACGACGGAGTGGTGAATATATCATGACAAGAGTGTTAATTTTTTGGGATCTCATTTACCGTGTAATAGGCTTTTTGGTGAACAAGTGGCTGAGCATCCTGAGATCTGATTTTGGAGAGATCAAAATCATGGATGTGGTCTTCGAGAATCTTATCCAAACGCACTCTCACCGAAAGTCCATCCGCTGATGGAATTGCCTCGATCACCCGGGCAGTTGTCTGGTCCACTTCCGGACTGCCGTAATTGGAGTGATAGATATGAGTATACGTAGTGATCTCATAAGAGCCGATGTTCGCGGCAATTTGCTTATCAATCGGCTTAGTGAAAGTAATTAGAAAGCCGTCTTTCTTGATATTGATCTCTTTGGTCTCGAAAGGCATGACACCATTCCAGTCGATTCGCTGGAGGGCGAAAGGCTCAGGCCCACGCACCGGCCACTGGGTACTGGTGGTGAAGCCACTGGCGATCAGTTGTCCTTTTGGAGAAAACTCCACATTCATCGTCCCTGAGGCCAGCCCCTCACGGAATGGGTAACAGGCACCTTGCCACACCCCGTTGATCTGTTCAGTGGTGGCCCGCAAAATAATACTGAGAGTGTAGTCGCCGAGAAAAAGCTGATTATCGAAAGGACCGAATTTACCACCCGTTTGATTTAGCCGGAAGCCCGAGATCGAGCGGCCCATTTTGATATACGGAAAGCGCACCGCCGGTGGCACCAGTTCTTTAATCCGTCGCTTTTCGACACCCATTCGAGAATCGCTATTGGGTTGGAGCTCTGGGGCTTTCATCCCGGTAACGAAGGGATACCAGTTATAACTCGCCGGATGACCGAGAAATGCGCCCGGTTTGAGGTGCTTGAGTGAACAACAGCCATTCCATGGCCCTTGACTCTCGATTGCGAACATCACTCCTTCGGCAT
>JAYWAR010000103.1:0-2237 GCA_043782285.1 Akkermansiaceae bacterium
CCTCAAGCCCGCGATGGACCTCTATGAAATTTACGTCACCGGGCCAGCGAGCAGCGACGATTCGTCCACTTGGCGCACCGAGTTCATTCGCCCGCTGCTTGGTTAAAGTCGTCACCGAAAACAATTTCATCACAACCGACTAATACCATGACCGCACCTAACACCTACCCGCCATTCAGTCCCTACCTCACCGTCAAAGACGCGAGCAAGGCCATTGAGTTCTACGCCGCCGCCTTTGGAGCCACCGAGCTGTTTCGCCTCAGCGACCCGGCCTCGGGCACCATCGGCCACGCCGAGATCATGCTCAACGGCAGCCACATCATGCTCGCTGATGAGAACCTCGCTTGGGGTAGCAAGTCACCGCAAACTCTCTCTGGCACCCCTGTGAAACTCTGCCTCATGGTTGAGAACACCGATGCTGCGGTGGAACGCGCCAGCGCTGCCGGAGCCACCGTGGAGATGCCGCCCGCCGACATGTTTTACGGCTTCCGCTGCGCTAGCCTCCGTGATCCATTTGGTCATCAATGGATGGTCCAGCACGAGATCGAAAAAGTCTCGCCCGAGGACATGCAAACCCGCTGGGCCGCCATGCTCGCCTCCGGCGCCGAGTGCCCGGCAGCTCAAGAGTAACACCATGAGTTCATCCACCAACTACCTCGTCATTTCACGCGGCCAGTGGGACAAAGATGCCTCGAAGGAAGACATCCAGCAAGCCATCGACGAGTTCTACCTTTGGCTCACCCGCTGCATCGACGAAGGGCGCATGAAAATGGGCAGCCGACTCGCCAATGAAGGTGCCACCGTCTCCCACGCAGGCATCACCACCGACGGCCCCTTTGGCGAAGGCAAGGAAGTCATCGGCGGCTACTGGTGGATCGTCGCCGAGAGCCTTGACGAAGCGGCGGCACTGGCGGCGAACAACCCTTGTCTGAAATACGGCCTCTTCTACGAAATCCGCCCCACCGATGCCGAATGCGCCACAGCCTTCAGCCAAGCAACTGAAATACCCAACTCGTGAACCCGCAACAACCCACCAACGAGCATCTGCTATTCATCCGCGGCACCCACTGGAACAGCGGCATGTCACCCGCCGAACTCCAGCGCACCATGACCGAATTCTACGCCTGGGTCGATGGCCTGCATAAACAAGGCATCCTGCGCGGCGCACAGCCCTTGATGGAGGAAGGCAAAGTCGTAACAGGCACCAAAGGCGCAGCCGTGACCGACGGTGTTTTCGCCGAGTCAAAGGAAGCCATTGCAGGCTACTTTCTACTCGCAGTTGACTCAATGGCTGAGGCGCTACGAATCGCCCGTGCCTGTCCCATCCTTGATCACGGCGCACAGATTGAAGTTCGTCCCGTCGCTGATTTTTGCCGCCCGATGGCGGAGGTGAAAGGAGCACCACTGAAACAGTAAGAAACTAACACACAAATCCATATCATGAAAACAAGAGCCTCCAGCGGCTATGATGGGTTTATGGCATTGGTCCTGGACCCGGATGGTAACATGATCGGGCTCCACTCGATGCGATGAGCAGGTCAGAAACCCCCGCGCAAATCGCGGCTGACTTGTTCCGCAGCGAAGGCGCGCGCCTCGTCGCCACGCTCACCTCACACTTCGGCACGCAGCACTTGCAACTTGCGGAAGACGTCGTGCAAGAGGCGTTGGTTAGAGCCTTGCAGACTTGGCCCTACCGCGGCGTGCCGGAGAATCCCGCCGCGTGGCTCACGCAAACCGCGAAGAATCTGGTGCTCGATTATTTGCGCCGCGAGCAGCGGTGGAACAAGAAACAGGATGGCATCGCCGCCGAGCACGAGCGCTGGCTCGCCACTCCCGCCACGGCTGAAAATCACGACACCTTCGCGGACGACACGCTGCGTATGATGTTCGTTTGTTTTCACCCGCAGCTTTCCACCGAGACGCAAACGGCGCTTGCCCTCCGCACGCTCTGTGGGCTGAGCGCTGCGGAAATCGCCGCCGCGTATTTCAGCAACGAGGCCGCTGTTAGCAAGCGTCTCGTCCGCGCCCGCCAGCGCATCCGCGAGCTCGCTTTGCCCTTCGTCGTGCCCGATCCTGCGGAATTGCCGGAGCGTCTCGACGGAGTGCTCCGCACGCTCTACCTGCTTTTTAACGAGGGCTACAAAGCCTCCTCCGGTGATCGCCTCGTGCGCGAGGATCTCTGTCATGAAGCCATCCGCCTCACTGATTTGTTAGCGGGAAATCCAGCCACCCGCGAG
>JAYWAR010000104.1:0-6251 GCA_043782285.1 Akkermansiaceae bacterium
CCGCCCCGGGCACCTGGCGGATTTCATTTGGCCACTTCAATCTTGATGGGGTCAGCCGATGGTATCATTCCCGGTTGTGCAATCCACGGATCTCCAAACCGGCGGCAGTTGGCGATCACGCGCAGTTCAAGGATTCCAACGCCAGTGCCGTTGCGACGAGCGGGCAGTCCTCGCGCATCTCTCCGGCTGGGTTTCGCTAGGAGCCATCGGCTTGTTGGCTGGTGGAAAGGTCGGGGATGAGGGGGGCGAGTTCGGGAAGCAATCGGGCGGTTTTCGCGATGCTACGGGCGGTGTAGTATTTCAGCTCCGGCGGCGTGCGTTCCGAAAAGCGGCGCAACCAGCGCACTGCGGCCCGGACGGGCGGAGAATCCGGGGCTTCGCCGCAGAGCAGCATGGCGCGCAGGCCGTCGGCAGTGGCGCTGGCGTAAGAGCGGTAACGGGTGACGCCGTTGCGATCCTTGCCCGCGCTGCCAGCCTTGTTGCGCGAGGGATCGGCGGGGAGTTGGAAGAAACCACCATCGTCGAAGGCGGCTTCGCCACTAGCGTGGTTATGGCAGGTCCGGAGGAAAGCGGCGACCTTGCGGAGGCGCGGATTGTCCGCCGCCACGCCGCCCGCCCGCAGGCCGTCGATGGCCATCGCGGTGGCGGAGAGATTCGCCTGCTGCATCGGGGCGGTTTCATCTGCCGGCGGCTGCGGCGAGTAGGACCAGCCGCCCGATCCCGGGCATTGCAGCGCGAGCAAGCGGGCACGTGCGGTCGTGACCAACGGTCCGAGTTCGGGGAAACGGGTGGCGCACTCCAGCAGCGCCGACGCGAGGTGGACCGGATAGTCATCGAACAGGGTACCGCCGTTTCCTCGCAACCATTGGCACGCCTTCGCGGCCGCATCGCCGGGAGGCAGTGCCCTAAGGACCACTGGCGTCAGCGCACGGCCTTCACGGAAAGCGCCATAGGTATCGGAGCGCCAGGCACCATCCGGTGATTGGCGATCTATCAACCATGCGGTGGCCGCGGACCGCGGCGCGATGCGGTCGTGTCTTTCGCAGCCCGCCGCTTTGTGCCGCAGCCAAAGTGACGCGGCACACGCGAGACGGAGGAAGGCGGCGCGGTTCATGGCTTCGGGACTTCGTTCTTCACCATGACCGGGGATGGTGCGCGGTCGGTCATCAGAACCATCAGCGCGCTGGCGGTGCAAAAAGTGCGGCCGGTGATGCAGTGCTGGCCGGCCCATGAACCGTCCGCGTTCTGGGCGTCGTGAAGCGTCTTGGTCATCGACTCATCCCATTTTTTCCACTCCTCCCCGCCGCCGGTGCGCAAGGCTTCGCCGATGTTCATGTAGCTGATGAACTCCTCGCCGCCATGGTTGCCGAAGCCACCGACGAAGCGTTTTTCTTGGGCGCGACCGGCGACTTGCTTGAGCAGGACTTTCTGGTCGGCATCGGCTTGGTCGATCTTGGCGATTTCCTGCCTGGCCACTTCTTTTTCCGGCTCGCCGACCGCCGGGGCGGCGACCAATTTTTCGAGTTCGTCGCGGCGGGAAGCATTGTTCATCGCAAAGCCGCTCATCCCGCCGAGTTTCGACGCGTAGCGGTAAATCTCGACGCCGGCATCGGCGACGGCACCGCTGGCAACCACGCCCGAAGCCCGGTCGAGTCCGTCGGCGTTCTGTTTGTGGTCCTTTTCCAAGGCCGCGAGATCGACCTTCGCGCCGGCGGCAAATGCCCCGTTGAGCGCCCGGCTGCAAATCCCCTGCGACAAGGTAGAGGCCCAGCCGCTATTGCCCGCGAAGGCACCATCGTCCTTCTGGTGCTTCTGGATCTTGGCGACCACCTTGTCGAGGAGCTTCCCCCGGCGCTGCTCGTCGGCGGGGTTGGGGAAGCGGTCCTTGAGGTCGGCGAGGATCTGTGCGGCGAGGAATGTGTCGACGTAGGCCCCGATCTTCGACCGGAGCTGGGTGTCGCGGACAGGGGTCACGAAGAGGCTGTCCTCCTTGTCGGCTTCGAGTTGGGAGAGCAGGAAAGCGGCGGCTTTCGCGGCGACTTGTGAGTGCTCGCCGGTATCGAGCTTGGTGCCGGCGCGGAGAAAGGCCTGGAGGGCGATGGCGGTGTTGCCGATGTCCCAAGGATCGGGGATCTGCTCGCCTTCGACACGGCCGTTGGTCTGGCCCGATTGGCGGTTCACCCGCCAACCGCCACCCTGGCCCCAGCCTCCGTCTGGATTTTGTGCTTTGGCGAGCCAGGCAAGGCCTTTGGCAACCTCAGTGTCCAACGGTTTCGGAGGAAGAAGCTCGGCTGCCTTCGTCGGCTCGGCCGGAATCGCGGGCTCGACGGCAGGCGCGTGCCTCGGAGCTTCAGCGGCCGGAGATGCGACCGGGTCGGCGTGCAGAAAACGGGCGGCGAAGACGAGGCTCGCCACGGCGGGCAGGATTCGGAGTTTCATGGTAGGTCGGGGGTTCATGGAGGGCGGAAGGGGGAGCCATCCATGAATAAAGACACCGCCCGGATGGTTTTCTTGGTAAACTGACGGTAAATTCCGCCTCCTGCAACGAGGCTGCGAAGGCCGAGCGGATGGCGGATGAAGCCAGGGAATTGGCGGGCGAGGTGCCGTTAAAAGACAACCAGAAACAAGACCAGCATCAAGCTGCCCTAATCTGCCTTCTGATATCGACCAAACCTTCGACACTTCACTTCTTCGGATTCGTCGAACACGGCCACAACGATCAAATATACTAACTGGTCTACTAAGGGGCTCCGCCCCTCGCGCCGTCAAGGGTTTCCCCAAGTTTCGCGGTGCTGCAACTTGGGTGATTCCCCTCCCTTGACCTTGCGTCCCCGCGCTCGCCGCTTGGCAAGGGATCATGCGTTTCATGATTCCTTGGGCCACGGAAGAGAAGATCTCAGAGGAAGGAAATGCACGATGGCCGAACAACATGTGGGCGGACGCTTCTTGTTGCTCGCTGGTTAGTTGAGGCAGAGCCGGTTCGGGAAGGAGGAAGTAGGAAATCTCAGCTCGGCGGCGCTTGCGCACCCCCTGCATGGATTTGGTCTGAATACAGTCGGAAACACTCCGCAACCATCAAACCGCCATCAACGCCCCCACACACCGATATGAACCCCCACATCAAACCCATTGACCCCACGACGTCGCGACTTGCCATGGAATCCACCGAACCCTACTTCCCATGGAAGAAATTGACAATCGTTAGGTTCTACTTCCACGCTTCCGGTACCGCGCTGCCGGCCATCGGGGCCGTCCTCGGCCGAGATCCGGGAAAGGCCTCCGCGCTGGTCCTTAACGTGCATCAGCGGGATTTGGTGGTCGTATATTCCAGAGTTCGCAGAGGCTCTCGGGACTGCACGTTTCGCTACTTTCGTATCACCGACGACTGGAAACTGCTTCAGCTCGAACCTGATATCGTCCGTCTCAGGAGCGAAGGATTGGAGCGCTTGATCGAAGTAACCGAGCTTCTCCCGGATCGTCAGATCGACTCCAGTTTCGAGACGTTGCGTGATTTCCTCGCGGAATCGCATCCGGCTTGGCTGGAAGCCATTCTTACACGCCAAGTCGCCCATTGGCGGTTGTTCAAGCAGGACCAGTTCCTCCGCCTGGCCCCAACGCGTGCTACCGACCGCGAATTCCTCGCATGCATCCGGAATTCCCCGCTCACAGCCCTCTCCAATTTCAAACCCCGGCTCACGAGAAAGCAGCTCCGGTCGTGTATCCGGCGAAGTCTACTGGGCGGCGTGACCTACGCATTCGACGAGCTCTCGCCGGCTCAAATCGCCAAAGCCGAAGTCCAATATCCCGCGGAGATGATCCTGTACGCTGCGGAGCGGTTGACAGACGACCAGCTTCGACGTGTTGCCGCAGAGGCGCCCTGCACCGCCTTTAAGTGCCACCCGTTGATGCCTCCGGCCCGGCAGGCGCTCGTGCTATCGATTTCGTATGGATACTGCCACCTGCTCGATCACTCCATCCCGAGGCTTCAACTCAACGAGGAGATCATTCGATCCATTACCCGCCATCCTGCACCTTGGCTTCATCAGCACGGAAACGACTTCGCCGCCCTAGTTCTGGGCTTGTGGCATCATCTGGAACTCACGATCCCCCCAGCCCGACTATTGGAAATGCTCCTCGAAATGCCAGAGCAACATCGCGAGCCGCTCCTCCGCTACCTTGCTGACCGAATCTGAAAAAAAGCTCACGGGCTCCAGTCGATGCGCAGCCTGATGAACAATTTAGAGTTTCGTGCTGTCCCGGTCCGGAACTCTTGGCGCTCGCAGCCGGCAGGCACGCCAGTCTGGCTGATTCCCTCGCCAGAGCCGCTGATGTTGACCACCGAATTTGAGAAACTGAAAGAGGCCAGATCGGCCGCGACTTCTCCAACCACGGTCAATGCCGGGTCGTCGGTCCTTACGATAGCGGTTAACACAAGGGTATCGCCCAACGCTGCGACAGTCGAAATCTGATCAGGGCTATTCGGGCCGACCGACCCGCCAATGGCGTAGGCCTGGAGAACTGCCAGCGTAGGAGGGAGTCCAGCGACTTCACATGGGTGGGATGGGCGGGTCAACTCCAAAAATTCCGTGGAGTCGTGCCGCAAAACCGGATCAAAACTCCAGTTCATTGGAGCAGGGATGCAAGGCGGAATGCAGCTTTTTGCTGATTGCTGGCAGATTCAAGTCAACGCCTGAGCCGCGGATATAAAGCGTTGGAGGGCTTGTTCGTTTTGGTCGGTGGACATGGGTATCATTGTCGTGACTGTCTGCTAGTCTGCGAAAGGCTGAGGGGGCGTTGATCTGGGTTCGGTCCCGTTTTGATCAGGTGAGATCAAAATTCCTGCGGGACTATCAAGAACCCGGGATTACAGCCTCTTGAAGCCATCCGGCCCCAATTCGTCCCCCGTCCATTTCCAGCCCCTTCCCATGTTCGTGATCGGACGCAATTTCCCGAGAGGCACAAGCACGTAAATCGTACCTTTTCCAATCCCCCATAAGATGGCGACCTCGGTGGTGGTGTAGAGGCGAATGGGGAGACTGGGCGGCTGGTTGGGTGGGGTGTTCTTCTTCATGACGCCGCCTTTCTGAGAAGTAAGCGCCAACATTACCAGTTTATTATAAACTTAATTTAACTGTCCAAAGGTAGAGAACACTCGTTTTTGTCAACCGTCAACAAAATAGCACGTTTCTTTTTATTCTGATTACGCAGAAACGGGAAAAACAGACCCGACTTACTAAGGAGACATCGTCGGATGGGGACCTGCCAAAACCTGGGCCGGAAAGCTTGTTGGATTCGCCTTGGCCGGAGCGGATCGCGACGATGATCGCCTGGGCGCTGAGCCCGTCGATGTTGCAGGCGCGGGACGGAAAAATTTGCGCAGCAGTCAGACACCTTGAATTTGGTGCAGACGTCGGTCTTCCTGCCGGGAAGGCGTTTCACATCGGGGCGTTGACCAGGCAAACGTCGATCTGCTTTGGTTAGGGGGGAAGGGTGACCAGTAGTTGCCGCGCTTTGCATGGCGGAGGTGTTGATGCTCCACCCCCAGCAAAAAGTCCCAATGGACTCCACCCCGCTCGTGAAAGGGCCACAGGTGCGGACCGGGCTCTCGCGGCCTGTTGGCACGGGCACCCCGTACTATTCCGCTCAACCTCGATGCCGGCCGTGTCGGGGTGGGTTTGCGCGTTAATCGAATGCTGCGGGTTTATACGGTCTTGCAGGAGACGGGAGGCGACTTTGTCACCGGTTGAATTCTTTTCCATGGCGTCCGACTGGCCCACAGACCAGCCAGCACAAGCGGACACGTCCATGCTCACCAGCGTATCACTCGAGCTGCTGCCATGCCTAAAGATGTGGCGACCACACGCGGCTCGCGCCACCCGGCCTCGCTTACTAAGGCAGCGTGCAAAAACCACGGCCAAATTCCACACCAAGGGGATGGGCAGGGGCAAATTCACTGCCCGGTACATCAGATCAGCAACGAGGCGTTGCGCGGGTGAGCGGCGCGGGCGAAGCGAATGATCCCGTCGGAATTGGAGGCATTCCGTCGCGTTACGTAGTAATACGTTTTGCGGATTTAAGGCTATTCTAAGGTTCCTGAAAGGCGAAAGCCGCTTAACTCCTTGGAGCTAAACGGCTTTCATTGGTTGCGGGAGTAGGATTTGAACCTACGACCTTCAGGTTATGAGCCTGACGAGCTACCTGGCTGCTCCATCCCGCGATTTGAACCATGCGCCTTTCGGCGCGGGGCGGGA
>JAYWAR010000105.1:0-2232 GCA_043782285.1 Akkermansiaceae bacterium
TTTTTCCGACACAAGCCTCGCGGAAGTGGCACCTCCAGAGCCCCCTGCGGCAAACATCGTTTCATTCGGCCCAGGTGCCACCATTGGACCCGTGACAGCGAGCGCGGCCGCCATTTCATGGACCGTGCCCTTTGGAACAAACGTGACCACCCTCGCACCCACCTACACGTCCTCGGCCGGCGCGACTTGTCCTAAAATCTCCGGCTCGACCCAGGATTTCACCAATCCGGTGCATTATATCGTAACCTCTTCAGACAGTCTGTTCACCACCGACTACACCGTCACGGTCACCGTCGCTCCGGCCAGTTCGGCTAAGGCTATCTTGAGCTGCGACTTCGGCGTGCTCGGCCCGGCCACCATCGCGGGCACGAACATCACGTTGTTCGTGTCACCGAGTCAGGCGGTCACTAACCTCGCGCCGACTTTCACGCTTTCGCCGCTAGCGACTCTCAGTCCCGTCTCCGGCACCGTGCGGGATTTCACCACGCCTCAGACTTACACGGTCACCGCCCAGAATGGCACTACCCAAGCTTATACCGTGGCCGTGCAATCCTATGCGACATGGTCGAATACCGCATCGTTCTTCATTCTGACGACTCCGGATGGTGCGAGCATCCCCACCGGTGTGGCGGAAACTAACTTCCCTGTGTTGCTGCGCCTAAACAGCGGCAACTTCAACTTCACTCAAGCGCAGAGCGATGGTCGCGACATTCGTTTCACCACTCTGAGTGGCATCCCGCTTGCCTATCAGATCGAGCAATGGGACGCCGTCGCTGGCACGGCCGCCGTCTGGATTAAGATCCCCAGCATCAGCGCCAACGCCAGCCAGGAGATCAAAATGTATTGGGGTAAAACCGGTGTCGCCACCGAGTCCAGCGGCCCCAATGTTTTCAATGCCGCCAATGGCTACGTCAGCGTGATGCACTTGAACGGAAATGTGCAGGATTCAACCGGCTTAACCTCGCCTGTCAATGCCGGTGCCTCCTCATCGACGGCGATGATCGGCAGCACTGCCATGAATCTGGGCACCGGTGACATCACCGCAGCAAACATCACCCATTTTCCGAGTGGCACCAACCCCACCTCCTCAGGCGGAGTCTGGATCAGGGCGAGGCAAATCACCAGTGGCTGGGCGATGCCGCTGGCTTGGGGAAACAAAAATGCGTATGGCTGGAATACTTGTAACATGCAGATTGGCTTTTGGGGCAGCTCCACGGTTTTACCCGCTCCTATTTACTGCCGGGGACCCGCAACGGTTGCTGGCTCCACGGCACTTGTCGCGCAGCAATGGTATCATGTGGCTTATACGAATTCGAATGGGACGGGGAAACTTTACATCAATGGGGTGCTGGACGGCACTGCCTCAGGCGGGGCTATATCCCTCGATAATCCTCAAGCCATGGCGTTATCGGCAGCGGGCGGTGACATTGACGTGGATGAGGCACGCGTTTCCAGTGTCGCGCGCTCTGCGAACTGGATCAAAATGGAGTATGAAAACCAGAAGAGCCAACAAACGCTGGTCGGTAGTCTGGTGCAAGCCGGTTCCACATTCGCCGTCACGCCCGCCTCCGCGACCTTGCTGGAAGGCACTTCCACCACCTTGAGCGCCCAAGCTGGCGGTGCGCAGAAAGTCTATTGGATCGAGAAAAGAAATGGCGTGGACACCCTGCTTGCCACCGATCAATTCACCCTGCCGGTGACTGCGGGGCGGGTGACTGGCACCCAGAACTACATCATTCAGTTCAAGGCGATCTATGCGGCGAGTGTCCAGACCTTGGATGTCCCGATCACGATCACTGAAGATCTGCCGGACCCGGTGTTCACCCTCACCGGCCCCAGCACTTGGGACGGTCGCCAGACGATCACCGTGACGCCGACTATTTCAAACCTCGCCACCTTGCAGGCCAAGAGCCTTGCCAATTTAACCTACACTTGGAGCGTGGGCGGAGTGGCCGCAGCCAAGACGATCACCACCGGCACGCCCACCGTGCCGGGCGTCATGACGCTGACCCGTTCACAAGGCAGCGGACCAATGACCATCACGCTGGTCCTCAACAACGGCGGCTCACTCGTCGCCGTTACCAAGACCATCACCGTCACCGAACCCGCCACCGATCCTTACGTGCAACGCACGCCGGGTGCCACTGAAATCCCGGTGACCGGCCAGTTCTACGCCCGCGACGACTCGGGCATGGGCAAGCTCTATTACAATGGCAGCCAGAGCGGCACCCC
>JAYWAR010000106.1:0-39865 GCA_043782285.1 Akkermansiaceae bacterium
GAGTGCGTGGCGGTCGATGCTGGGAAGTGCCGTAGCTGCGGTTCGGAAAAATCCATCAGCTCTCGCTGCTTGATAGTCCATCAGGGCCAGGAAGCGTTCATCTCGCACACGGTTGATGAGGTCTTGCTCCGTGTATTGAAAGCGGGCCAGATCTTCGAGTGGTAGATAAATTCGGCGACCATTCGTGAGATCTTCTTCGATGTCGCGCAGGATGTTGGTCAACTGCAAGGCTTGACCCAGGGCCACGGCGTAGTGCTCGGAGCTAGGATCTTGGCAGCCAAAAATCCGAATCGAAACCAAGCCGACCGCGCAGGCGACTTTCCAGATGTAGTTGGTAAGATCTACCGCCGTCTCAAAGCGCTGCGGGAGTAAATCCATTCGGCATCCCTCAATGATGGCAACTAGTAATTCAGTGGGAATTTTTTGGCGCTCGCGCAGGGAAATCACTTCCTGTTGCAAAGCATCGGGAGCCGTAAAACCATGGATAAGGCCTTGTTGCCAAGAGTTGAGGGCATGCAGCCGAGCTTCGATTGGCATTCTAGGCTCATCCGCGAGATCGTCGATGGTACGGCAGAAGGCGTAGAAAATCACCATATCTGCACGCCGTGCACGGGGCAAAATCTTGAGGGCAAACGCCAAATTTGACTTCGCTCTGCGGGTGATTTCTGCGGCGACTGACACTGGATTAACGGATGAATCCCCAGTGGCCGGTGGTAAACGGCCATAACGAAAATAGCGCCGGACCGACTAAATTGAATTCTTTTACCGTCCCCCAGTAACGCGAGTCCAATGAGTTGCCGGTATTGTCGCCAAGGGCTGCGTATTCCCGCATGCCTGGCGGTATTTTTTGGGCGGCAAGTGAAAGTGTTGCGCCTTCCTTGGCGAGAAATTGCGGCAGTTTTTTGCCGTGATGCAGAGCTTCGTTAGGGCTGGCGAGGCCGTAGCCGAAAGGATTAATATGATAGACTCCTTGGCCATGGATCACCCGTTGGATACCCGGTTCTTGGGCAATTTTACCGTCGATGAGGAGATTCGGTGTTTGGATAGATAGGGTGTCGCCGGGGACCCCGCACAAGCGTTTGATATAGTGAGAGCCGGCCCCTTGTTCGCCGCTTCGTTTTTGAATTCCTGCGATGTCGATGGTGTTAAAAACGAAAACCTCGCCGCGGGTGGGTTTCCTAAAATTGTAGGAAAATTTATCGACCAGCACGAGGTCGCCGGAGTCGATGGTGCCCTCGCAAATCACCATTCCCTTTGGAATCAGCCCATGATTGCGAGCGGCGTATTGAATTGCTGCCCCAAGACCGATTTCGGAAGATGGGTTGATGGGTGCAGGCAAACGGAGCGGCTCGGCATCCGTAAAATGAATTTCTGAACGACTGAAAAAATGTAAAAATTGGGTATCGCGAATGTCCATCATCCCTTGCGGAGTGACGGCAATATGCCGATCTTGGTCACTTACTTCGTAGACGTAAGTTCTTCCGCGGAGTGCTTTTTCAAGCAGGCGCTGAGGTAGGCTGGGCCATTGATCTCGTTTTAGTGGGGTGCCGATGATTCCGTTCAAAGTGGGTTGCATCGAGCCTGTAGGAATTCGGAAAGGTTGCAGATAGTAAGCGCGCAGGCCGAGGGCGATCACGATCGCGACGAACATCACCTCGACATTTTCCTCCAACCACCCGAGCGGTTTTTCGTGGGGGAGTGAATTTTCACAAACTGCCCGAATCTGTTTTGAAGCTTCATTTACTCTTGCGAGATCCTTGGCGCGGATCGCGGCGATTAAATCGGATCGGCGGGATTGAATTTCAGCCACGCGTTCGGGCTTCAGCAGGTCGCGTTTGTAATCGACGAATTTTTGGCCCCCCTTCACGAGGTGCAGTGCTTCTTTTTTCCACTTCGGCGTGAACATAGGGGAAGTCTCAGGGGGTTGCCGGTCAACTGCAAGCGTGGAGAGTCTCGGGGTGCAGCAACGAGGGGCTGCACCCCGATTTTTACGGTTTGGGGTTTTTGGGGAGTTTTACTCGGCGAGGAAGGCGTCAAGTGCGGCGCGGGAAATCCGATAGGCCGCCCCGATTTTTTTACCTTTCAAATCGCCGGCATCGACCGAGGCGATTACATCGTTTTCGGAGACCCCAAGGATTTGTGCAACCTGCGCGGGGCTGAGAAACTCGGTGGTGGCGGCAGTGGCTGGTAGGGATGGAGACTGAGGTTGCATCGATTTCATCATCTCTTGAGCCATCCCGAAGCCCATTGCCATTTGTCCTGCCGCTGCGGCCGGGGAGCCAGTTTCGCCGCCTTGGGCCATCGATTCGGCCATTTGAAATTTCACGTAATCGTTGAGATTGCCGAGGGCTCCCATGCTCGAACGTTTATCGATCACGGCTTCGACTTCGGGCGGCACCGAGACGTTTTCGACCAGGAAACTGGTGATTTCGATCCCATATTTGGGAGTTACTTGTGGGTTGATCAAGGGCAGTAAGGCATCGCCAAGCTCGGAGTAGCGGGAAGCGACGTCCAGCGCGGGAACGCCGCACGAGGCGAGGGCTTCGCTGAAGACGCTGACAATTCGGGAGCGCATGGTGTCGGCAAATTCATCCAAGTGGAAATGTTGGTCAGTGCCGGAGACTTCCTTGAGGAAAACCGCGGCATCGACGATTTTGAAATCAAACGAGCCGAAAGCGCGCAAGCGGACCACGCCGAAGTCTTTGTCGCGCATCATCACCGGATTCGGAGTGCCCCATTTGTTGCCGGTAAAAAGGCGGGTAGTGACGTAGTAAACGTCCGCTTTAAATGGCGACTGAAAGCCATATTTCCAGCCTTTTAACTTGTTGAGGACGGGAATGTTATCGGTGACGAGGGAATGCTTGCCGGGGCCGAAACTATCGCCGAATTGGCCGAGATAGACGAATTGCGCGAGCTGGCTTTCGCGGACGATCAGTTGGGCCCCATTTTTGATGGTCTTGTCATCATCGGGAAAACGCCACACGAGCGTATCGCGTGAGTTGTCGTTAAACTCGATGATTTCCAGCAGTTCGCCTTTGATGAATCCGAAGATGTCCATGGTTTTAAATTTGGGAGAGCTTGATCAATTAGCCGGGTTGGCAAATTCTGCAAAGTAGAATGATGATAGTTTATTCCAGTCCATGTTGGGCGACTTGCTCTTCATCCCAGCCGAGGTAGTGGCCGAGCTCGTGAAGGAAGGTGGTACCAACTTCATCGCGGAAGTCGTGTTCTTCTTTCGCGGTCCATTCCCAGAGGTTGGAGAGGAACAGCCGGATGCGTGGCAATTCCTCGGGTTCGGCGTCGTCTTGTGCGGAAGGCCCTTCGAACAGCCCGAGCTCATCGCCATCAAGCTGTTCGTCGTAAGTGCCTTGGCCGGGTTTTTCCTCAAAGGAAATCGCCACTTTGGCCGCTGCGTCTTGGATGTCTTTTGGCAATACTTTCAGCAACGATTTTAATTCTTCGTCTGCCCACAGGCTCAATGTTTCGAAATCCATGGCGATGAAATAACTGTTTTGAGTGGATCGCACAAGGATCATACAAAAATCGCAGCGCATGGCTAGACACCGTAGGTAAGAGCTTGATTTGAAGTTGAAGTGAGCGCCAGTTCCCGGAAGTGTAATAGGAGCAGGCTCATTGTTGCTTGCGCGGTTCGCACAGCTGCGCCATCTTTAAACTAAATAATGACAATTCACACCCTTGAACAGACACAACGTTTACCAATTTCCCTAGATGCTGCTTGGGAATTTTTTTCATCGCCGCGAAACTTGGACGAAATTACTCCTGATGCTCTCGGCTTTAAAATCGTCAGTCTCCCGGGTGAAACGATGTACGAAGGCCAGATTATCATCTACAAAGTGAAAATTTTACCCGGTATCTGGGTGCCGTGGGTGACGGAGATTAAATCTGTGGATTTGGGAAAATCTTTTGTCGATGAGCAACGTTTTGGGCCTTATAAGTTTTGGCATCATCGTCACAGCTTTGAGGAAATTCCCGGCGGCGTGCTAATGCGCGATCTCGTTCATTATGGACTTGGCTTTGGGCCTTTTGGAGCGCTGGCTCACCTTGCTTTTGTCCGGGCGAAATTAAAAATGATTTTTGAGTTTCGGAAGGAAACTTTGGTGACGCGGTTTGGTACGCTTTGAGTCAGTCGCTGACGCTGAAGCGCAATGAGTGGCCCTCGGGTGTTGCGACTCAAAGCTTTGAGGGATTAACGGCCGGTAAACGCAAACGAGGACTCAAACTATTTGCCTGGAAAATAGTTTGTCCGGGAAATAGTTTGGCGTGTAAATTTCCTTGGAGTGGGTCAGAGAATCGTCCGAGGGAGTCTGTTAGTAGATCCAGACACGCATCCACCCGATGAATCGCGCAAGCCATTGCGGTAGCTGAGGTATTGTGCGAAGAGTAGCAGCTTTTGGGCAGGGCACTCAAAGATGGCCTGGCTCTGCTTGGCTTCCATGGAACTGGAGGAATTCCTGGCCGGTGGGCGAATGGCCCAGGCTGCGCTGCACTCCGGGTCGCGCAGCCGGATCAAGATGAGTCTGGGTCGCCGGGTAAAGCGTCACAGCGAGAGTTTTTAAGCTTTGTTTTCCACCCCGATCGTCGCTGCAATTCGTTGAGATTTGAATCAACCGACAAGATCACTGATCGAGCCAAAGTCTGGGGAAAATAGCCGTTTGTAGGTTCGCGCGGCGTAACCATCGGTCATCCCTGAGAGGAAGTCGCAGACCAATCTTGCTCGGGTCGCCTGATCGGCGGCGGCGGTCATTTCAGCGGCGGTATCGGCAGGAAGCAGTTGGAAATCTTGGCCATCGATGAGTTGTTGGGAAATATAACGTTCTCCCAGAACTTCCCACAATTGTCGCAGCATCCGACTGCCTTTGTGTTCCAATTGTTTTAACTGCGGTGAGCGGAACACCACCTCAAAGGCGAGTCGCTTGAACAGACTCGATTCGGCTTTCACCGCAGGATCAATCTCCAGTCGGTAGCAGTAGCGATGGCTCGACTCACTGAGGAAATTGATATCTGTTTCTAGGTGTGTGGCTTGGATGTATTTTCCGATTCGTTTGCCGATAAAGGGATCGACGCGTTTGCGTCGGATCGCTCGCATCAGCTCACCCAGTGGCGTGTCTTCACCGGTGGCTTCAGCGTGCTGTTCGGCCCAGGATTCGATTTTTTCGATGTTAAGAAAGCCAGCCCGCACGCTGTCGGAGAGGTCATTGAGAGAGTAGGCGGTGTCGTCAGCCCAGTCCATCAGTTGGCACTCGATCGATTTAAATCGATCTCGCACGGCACCGGGGGTGAGGTTTTGCGGAAATTGATGACCGCCCATTGCCCAGTCGAGGTAGGGCAGTTGGTCGTCATAAATGAAATGATGTTCGGGGAACTTGGCGAGCTCGCTGCGGCAGGATTTGTATTTCAAGACCCCATCGAGAAATGCCCGAGTTGGGTCCATCCCGCTGCGTTTCGACGAGAAAATCCGTTCGGTGAGCAGGCGGAGGGTTTGGGCATTTCCTTCAAACCCGCCGTACTCGCGCATCAGGTGATTTAAAGTCCGCTCACCGGCATGGCCAAACGGTGGATGCCCGAGATCGTGCGCAAGGCAGATGGCTTCGATCAGGTCCGGATCGATGAAAAAATCAGCGGCGAGCGGTCCGTCGGGACGAGTTTTGAGCCAGTAGCAAATCGATTTACCGATTTGCGCGACTTCGAGCGAGTGGGTCAGCCGGGTTCGGTAGAAATCATACTCGCCACTCCAGAAGACCTGAGTCTTGTTTTGCAAACGGCGGAAAGTGGGGGTGTGCAAAACCCGATCGCGGTCGATCTGGAAGGGGGTTCGGTAGTCGTGAGAATTGCAAACCCCTGAGCGCCGCTCGATATCGAAATCTCCGTAGAATCGGTTTTGCATCTCTGAAGAATTGGCTTTCCGCGGCGACTCGGCAAACATTTCCTGAGATCGAGCGAAACAGGATTTCAAACGAATTGCGGGGAACGAGGTGCTGTGGGTGGCTGCGGACTGGCGAACCCGGGTCGCTAGCGGGTGAACGTCACTTGAACGACTACCGCGCTTGTTTCGCTGGGGCCTAGCGAGGGGCTCGGGGAAAAGGTCCAGTGACGGGCAGCTGCCACAGCGGCTTGGTCGAGCTGGAGATTGCCACTGCTATGATAAACCGAGCTGGATTGGGCGGAGCCATCGCCACGAACTTGAATCAGCACCGCAACTTTCCCGGCATTTCCGGCGGCTTTCGCGGCAGCCGGGTAGTGCGGCGGTGGCGCGTGGAGCAATTTTGGAGCGACGACGGGGAGGTGTGGGGCAGGCCGACGAATGGGCGACGGGCCTTTGCGGGCTTCGGTTTTGCCGGCATGGCCGTCGATTTGAGTGGCTGATACTGCGGAACCGGGGGATGAATGATAGGGTGTTGCAGTGCGGGTAGTACTGGCTTGCGGCGGACTGGGTTGCGAGATCCATGGCGCTGAGGGAGGAAAGTCAAAAGCGCTGGGTTGGGACAATCGAACGAATGCTTTAGGTTCAAGTGTCGGCTGCGGAGGCGATGGAATCACCTGGGTTAGAGACTGCGGTGATTTGAGCGCGGAGTTGAGTTTAAACTCAAGTCCCTGCAGCAAGCTCGACTCGCTTGGTGGCCGCTGGGGCTTGATATTAAACCAAGTAATGCAACAAGCGGCGGCAATCAGGCAGGCGTGAATCCCGAGCGAAGCCAGCAGCCCCATTTTGGAGCTTGTTATTTTGGCGGCTGGCCGGGATGGCAAAAAAGCCGACTCGCCCGCGCTTGCAAGCACGGGAAGTCGGATCTTGTTGTGAAGAGTGGTTGGCCTGGGCTTCATCGAGAAAACCTCAATAACCGCTTACGGAAGTCGGTTTGTAGCCTTTCTGCTTGGAAGAACCGCCACCGAAATCGAAACCAAAGATCAGCCAGCATTCGGCGTTTGGCGAAGAGTGGGTGAGTCCCGCCATAGTCACAACGTCTAAGTGGGTGTTGTGGGTTGGACGCCACTGAATCGAGGGCCCGAAAATTGCTTCGCTGGGTTCGCCTTGGGGGGCGGACCATTTGCCTTCAGCACCGATGGAAAGTTTGTCATCAATCAAGGTTTTGGAGATACCGCCGGCGATTTGCCATTCGGTTTTTTGTTCGCCCCAAATTTGTTGCTGACAGACGAAGTTCAGTCCCCAATGCCAACCTTTCGATCGGGCGAGTTCACCACCAAGCAAAAATTTTGCTTCGATTGCATCGGAGCCTTCGTGGGCGAAGGCGTATTCGAGGTAAAGGGTCGGGTTGCCCGGGATCACGTTCCAATCGGCAAAGGCGTAGCGCAGTTCTACCGCGACTTCCTCTTGTTGCCAGCCGGTGCCGTCATTGACGTGGGTGAGGTTTTCGTAAATATCGAGCTGCATCCGGTAGGGTAAGCCAATTTCAAATTCATTCTTGAGCCGCTGAGTCACTTTACCGCCATCGAAAAATTGGGTCCGCCACCATTCTTCGACGCCCATTTCGCCGGGATCTTTCTGGATGTAAACCCGGGTGGTGCTGAAGCGGCGCTGGCGCACCCATTCGGGCTCACCGTTCACTCCATCAGGTTTTTCTTCCATCAGCTCGGAGCCGCTGACGATGACATCACCGACGACCGGTGGACTCGCAGGCGTCTGTGCGTGGAGGGTTGCTGCCGAGATTATTGTCGCGGCACCAAGTAAGGCAATTGAGGTTTTAGAGGTCATGTGCAGGTAAAAACGAACAAAGTCTAAGATTTCTTAGGTTTTTTTACGGTTGCCAAAAAATAAATCATTCCACTCGATTTTGGGCAGAATGCGGCGAGCCGAAAGCGGCGAAAATATTTCCGACTCAACCATCGGCGCTCGACTTGGGATCAATTTCACCTGTTTCGAACCTTGCGGGGGGGGCAAGTGAGTGAAAGGATCGAGATTTCCTAAATACCTGATTCGTTACCATTGTTCTTGACTCAATTTCGGGTGAAGCCTAAATCACCGCCCCCAAACGAATTTTTACCTCTGACTCCTATGGCCAACGCACAAGTTATTCTTAAAGAAAAAATCGAAGGCCTTGGTGCCGAAGCTGATGTTGTTAAAGTTCGCGCTGGCTACGCCCGCAACTTTCTGATCCCACAGGGTAAGGCTTTTGAAGCCAGCCGCTCGAATCTTCGCCATGTGGAAGCACTCAAAACCAGCCGTGCCACTCGCGAAGCTGAGGAACTCGTCGGATTCCAAGAAATTGCGACTAAAATTGCCAAGCTGAAGCCGAAGTTTGTGCTTTCGACTGGCCAAGGCGGCAAGGCATTTGGCTCGGTGACCAGCATCGACATCCACAAGGAGCTCGAAGCTGCTGGAATCGTGATCGATCGTCATGCGATCGAACTCGACAAGCCGGTTAAGAAGTCAGGCAAGACTGAAGTTCAAATCCGTCTTCACCCAGAGGTGATTGCGACTCTCATCATTTCGGTGGATGCGGGCGCGGAAGAAAAAGACGCGTAATTTGGCTAAGTAAATCTTTTGATAAAACCCCCGGCCCGTACAACGAGCCGGGGGTTTTTGGTCAAATGAAACCCAGCTAAACTAGCCCTTGACGGAGAGCTTTAGAAACCGCTTCGCTTTGGGTTCGAACTTGCATTTTCCGATAAACCGAGCGCAAGTGCATGTCCACCGTATGGGTTGAAATCGAGAGTTTTTCGGCAATTTCTTTTTTGATCAAGCCTCTGACTAGAAAGCATAACACTTCTTTTTCTCGTGGTGTGAGCGGCTCAATGTACTGAACCGGGCCATAGCGAGCGAATCCTTGCAGAATCATCTGGATAATCGGTGCGCTGAGTGCCGAAGTGCCGTGAATTACGTCGCGAATGCCTGCGAGAATCTCGCTCGACTCGGCGCTCTTGAGGAGATAGCCGGATGCACCATTGCAGATGGCACGGTAAACTTTTTCTCGGTCGTCAGATGCGGATAGAACCAGCACTTTTACGCAAGGCAACAAAACGCGAATATCGGTCAGCACGTCGAGACCATCGCGGCGGGGAAGTCCAAGATCGAGTAGCAGCAGTTCCGGTCGCTCGTTGGTGAATTTTAGTTTGTCGAGTAGCTCGGCAGAACTGGTAAAGTGATGCGGACAAGTCAGATCGGGCTGGTGGTTAATCAAGCGGCGGATCTGCTTGGCGAAGACTTCGTGATCTTCGACGATCCAGATACAATGGCTGGCGGGGGAGGGAGCGATCATGCGAATGTGGGCTGAGTGATGAGCTGTGAGCGCTTGACCAAAAGTCGAATTTGGGTCCCGATTTGGTGGGATGAATGGATTTGAAATTGTCCTTCGAGGACTCGGGCTCGGTCTTTGAGTTTGTGGACTGTTTGCGGGCTGAGCTCCGCATTCAGCGGCAAGCCGATGCCGTTATCGAGGATTTCCAGCGCCAATTGATCGTCTTGATCCCACAACCGGATCGAGACGTGATTGGCTTGGGAGTGCTTCAGGATGTTGTGGATCGCTTCTTTGTAGAATAGAAAAAGATGACGCTTTGCATCGAGTGAGAGCTTGGCGGAGATTTTATTTGAATCACATTCGAGGGTATAATGGATTTCACGTAACAGTCGGCCTGCGGTTTCGCGCATTCTTTGAACGAGGTCGCCAATGGAATCCTGACGCTGTTCCAATAACCAGACGATGTCGTGGATCGCTAACGAACTTTCGCGGGCGATGGATTCGACTTCGCGTAGATCTCGGGCAAGCGCTGCGGAATCGCCGTGGCTGACTAAATCTTCGCGAGCGCTGCGGGCAATGAGGGAAATACTGCCGAGATTACTTCCAATGTCATCGTGTAGGTCGGCGGCGATTCGTTGGCGAATTTGCCCGAGTTGATCTTCTGAGCGCAAACGTTGTCGTTTGAAAAGGAGTGCTGGAATTAGCATGCTCAACCCGAGAATCAGGCTAGAGCCGCAAATGGCGTTGAACTCAGTGGGGGAATGCGCGTGTTCCTGAGTTGGAATCAAGCGGCTAAGTGCCTGCTGGATTGAGTCAAGTTCAGCGAGTGGGGAAAGCGAAGTGATGGCTGGCGAGATCGATTTTTTGGTGGTGTAAACGCCGACAGCGGAACCGGGCTGTGGGCGATGATTTGGCAGCGAGTGAGTGACACCTCGACTGCCGGTGATATTTTGATTTTCAGCCCAAACTGCAATTTTAGGATTTGCGGTCATCAATGCGGTCGCGATTGGATGCGTCTGATCTTGGGCGAGGCTTGAGAGTCGATATTTGAGCGAGGAGATCGGGTCTTTGGGGGGCACCTGCTGAGGGGTGAAAACCCGCGCGATCCGGCCAAGTGGATGGGGGAGCGATGCCGATTCAAAAGCGTTTGCCGGGCTTGGCGACAAGTAAATCAGTGCCGAGATGACGGCACCGCAAAAGGGATGGGGGGAGGATGGCATGAGAGTAGGGAAAATACCCTGCGATCATGAATATTTTTTAAAAACAATCAACCTATTTTGAGTCAGCCGAGGTATGGTTTAGGTCGATTTGTCAGCTGTCTGGCCGGTTTGATCCGGAAACAGGGAACCGTTTTCTGGGGAGATCGGCGGTGATTTCGCGACGCTGTGGTCGGTTTGATTTCGGGGTTTTTGAAGGCGGGTATCAGGATTTCGAGACGCCCCAGCCAGCGTTTTTCGCTCAAATGTAGAACATTGGATCGTTGTGTTTGCTGGCTAGGCTTTCGACGGTGATCTGGTCGAGCGAGTGGTGGAGACTGGAGGAAATTTGCTGCCAAGCGCGTTTCACGGCTGGTCCAGAGTCACCGTCTGGGGCTACGGAACATTGCAACAGCGCGGGATCGACGGCCTCGACTACTTGGCGAAGGGTGATTTGATCCGCGGTCCGCCCGAGGAGGTAGCCGCCAGCTTTGCCGCGACGGCTTTCGATCAGCCCGGCGCGGCGTAAATCGTTAAGAATTTGCACCAGAAAGTTGCCAGAAACCGCTTCGCGTTGCGCAAGGTCCTCAAGTCGTGTAAGAGTCCGGCCGTCATGGTATTTCGCCAGCTGGGTCATCGCCCGGCAGGCGTATTCCAATTTCTGTGAAATCTTCATGAGCGAATCTCAACAGGCCGGACCCGTTCCGGCGAGCAAGAATGCGGCCAAGCTGTGCGCCGGGAAAGTCGCGGACCTGCTTAATGCCTGGGAAACCCTGCGTCACGAGGCAGTTCGGGTCACGATGGAAGAGCCAACGCTGAAGCATTTGGTCCATGATGTGATCCTTTCTCGGGAGACGCTAGGGGCGGCGCTGGGGGCGCGCTTGGCCCGCCGTTTGGCACGTGAGGATATGCCGCGAGCAAGCATGGAGCCTTTGCTGACTGGGGTATTTGAGGCTCATCCTGAGATTGTGCATGCCGCCACGCGGGATTTACTCGCGATGTTTGAGCGAGATCCTGCGTGTTTTTCGCCATTGGAGCCGGTGCTTTTTTTCAAGGGTTTTCTCGCACTCACCACCTACCGAGTTTCTCACCAACTTTGGAGGGAGGACCGCCGCTGGCTGGCACTTTATTTTCAAAGTGTCGCCAGCGAGGCGTTTGCGGTGGATATTCACCCTGCGGCACGGATCGGGTGTGGGATTTTACTGGATCACGCAACCTCCTTCGTGGTTGGGGAGACGGCAATCATTGAGGACGATGTTTCAATTTTGCATGAAGTCACGCTTGGCGGTACTGGCAAGGAGTCCGGCGACCGCCATCCGATCATTCGTTCTGGGGTTCTGATCGGTGCCGGGGCTAAAATTCTCGGTCGGGTGGAGATTGGCAGTGGGGCAAAAATTGGTGCGGGCAGCGTCGTTCTCAATGACGTTGCCCCCCACCAGACCGTTGCCGGAGTGCCGGCGATTGTTGTCGGGGTTTCGAAAGAGGAGAATCCGGCGATTGAAATGAATCAAAACCTCGATTGTAGCAGTAACATCTAATCTCATGAAGTCCTATTTTCCGATCGTCGCCTTGTTGGGCATCAGTGCATTTTCTTGTGACAAGGCCAAAAATTGGGCCAATCAGGCGCGAGTGGCGGTGGAAGGCGGGCTGGCGAAAAAAGCCGGCGAAGCAGGTGCCACGACCGCAGACCCGGCGTTGCAGAAACTGGTGGACCAGACTCCGGAGGGCGTCATTTTTCGCAAGGATTTGCCATTTCCTCGGCAGCTCGAAGTGAAGACTACCCGTTTGCAGGAGCTGGCTGGGCGCTTCGTTGAGACTTCTGCGATCGAAAGTCAGGTTCGTAATCTTAAAGGGACCGAAACTACCGTGACCAAACTGGAGCGTGCGGGTGACCAAGTTCGCTACACCCTCGAGCAGTCGATTTTCACCGAACCGGTGAAAGTAAATGCCGATAAGGAGGCAAAGCCGGAGGTTAGAGAGTTGGCACCGCCTTCCAAACCCTGCACTTATAAAAAATCCGGCAGCACTTGGAAAGCCGACAACAGCCAGGGTTTTCGAGCGGTGGCCCTTTCCAAACAATTGTCCCCGATGTTTGAACAACTTCTGATCGAGAATGCGCTCGCTCCCAGGCCGCTTTGGTTTGCGAAGCGTCGTTTGCAGATCGGGGATCAAGTCACCGTCGCCGCGACGACCCTAGCGATGTTGATGAGTGGTGACGCCAAGGGTTCTTTCACGCTGACGCTCAAGTCGTTCGAGGCGGTTAAAGGACATCCATGCGGAATGTTCGCGGTAAGCGGCGATTTTAAGTACAAGCAGTTTCCGGACTTTGAAGGGAATTTTTCGGATAAAGAGGTGACGATCCAGTCGGGTAAGCTGTGGTTATCGCTGATTTATCCATTGGTGCTCAAAGAGGAGACGGACTGCATTCAGACCCTCCGGACGGGTGGCCAAGGCGGACTTACGATCCGTGGTCAAGGCTCAGCCAAGATCACGGTGATCCGCGAGTGGAAAAAGACGGGTCCCTGAGTGGGTGGGTGGTAATTCGGCTTGATTCTCCACTTGCGGGGGGGCAGTGGCAGCGAGCATGCTCCGCATTATGAATGATGAAAATTCGTTTTGGAAAGGGAGCTCGTCGCAGTGGCTGAACCTGGGTGCCTACACGGTGGCTTTGGTCGCGACGGGTGGCTTGATCGTCGTTGGGATGCTTTTTCCTCCTGTCCTCTTTGGCTTGATTGTGCCCGTCGGCTACGTGGTTTGGTGCTACCTTAGCGTTCGGTGCCAAGTTTTTGAGCTCACCAGTGAGCGGCTGCGGTTCACTCGCGGAGTGATCAATCAGAACATTGATGAAATTGAGCTCTACCGGATCAAAGATTCCCAAATGATCCGCCCTTGGTGGATGCGGCTTACCGGTCTCGCTTCAATTATTCTGGCAACTTCTGACCGTTCGTTGCCGCAGCTCGTCATTCCTGCGATTCGTGGTGGCGCGGAACTCCGGGAACTGCTGCGGACTCAGGTTGAGCTCCAGCGCGACCGCAAACGAGTCCGCGAGACTGACTTTGACCAAGTCGGGGGGGATTTCGAGCAAGGTTGACAAATAGCGCGGCAAAATGTCCGGACTGAGACCTCCAAAGTACAAGGAAGAACACGATTTAGAACTCACTTATCGCTCGAGAGCGGCAGGTTTGATGCCGACGAGGAGGGCGTTTTCTGCGGTGAAGTATTTTTTGGCGAGGTCGTTAATTTCGGTGAGGGTGATCGAGCGGTAGTCGGCCTCGCGATTGCGGGCGAACTCTAAGCGTTTGGGGTTACTTTGGCATTCGCTCATGACGGTGGTAAGCCAGTAGTTGTTGTCGCGGAGGGATTTTTCGAGCTGGCCAAGGGTGGGCTTGAGCGCTCGCTCCAGTTCGTCGGCGGTAGCTCCGTGGAGGGCGAGTTGATTTGCAAGCTCGCGCATGGTGTTGAGCAGGCGCTCGAGATCCTCGGGCTTACCGACACTCTGGCCGATGAGATAGCCGACCCCTTCGAAGGCATTTGAGCCGTCAGCCCCGGCATTCGGGCTGTAAGATGCGCCAAGCTTTTCGCGGATTTCCTCTCGCAGACGGTCGCCATAAATTTCGCCGAGGATGTTGAGGCGGCGGAACTCCGTGGTGTTATCGCGAAGACCGACGGTTTTCCAGAGGGTGGTGGCGATGGCTTGAGGGACTTTAGAATCGTAGGTGAAGGTCTTGGCAGCGGGGGCCTTGGGCAGCTGGATTTTACGAGCGGGCAGCAGGGCAGGGGCAACGAGTGCGCGGGTGGGGATTGCCCCAAAGGTCGCAAGTAGCTCAGGGAGAATTTGAGAGATTTCGAAGTCCCCGACCAAGGTGAGCTCGAGGTAGCCCTTGGTGAGCTCGGGAGTGAGCCATTTTTTGACGTCGTCGATGGTATAAGCAGAAAGCTTCTCGACCGGAGCGGCGGTGAATCGCGAGTCGCCGCCGTGGAGCCAGGCTTGCATTTCTTGTTGTGGGCCGGCAGCGGTGTGTTTGAGCTGTTGGTAGAGCATTGGGATGGCTTTGCGGAACTGCCAGAGAGCCTCCTCGCGGTAGCCGGGATCGGTGAGGGTTGCGCTCATCAGCTGTAGCTCGGTCCCGAGATCGGCAGGGGTGGTGGTGCCGCTGAGGATGAAGGTGTCTTCGCCGATGCTGAGCGAGGTGCCGACATTTTTACCGGCGAAAATTTGTTGGAGTTGGTCGTTGGTGTGTTTGCCGAGGCCGCCGCCTTCAAACAGTGCGGTGGCGAAGATGTCGAGCATCGGCATGTCTTTCGGTTGGGTGAGTTTGCCGGAACCGATCCGGGCAGACAGGCAGATTTTGCCTTGTTCGAAATCAGTGGGCTTCAAGTTGACTCGAACCCGGTTGGAAAGCACCAGTTGGGTGATTCCAAGATCCTTGACCTCAGTACGTAGAATCGTTTTGCCGGGCTTGCCAAAATTGGTGTAGCCGAAAGTTTGATTGGCGCGTTGGATCGGAGCAGTAACTGATTTACCGCGAGATTCTTCGAACAAGGCAGCGAGATCTTTTTCAGCGTTTGCCGGGTGGTCTTTAGTAGTTAGGGTAAGATGGTATCCGGGAGCTTCCCAGAATTTTTTCAAGGCGAGATGGCAAGTGGCGAGGTCAAGGGTATCAAGCGCGTGTTTAGCGAGCTCTAAATCGGTCGTGGGATCCGAAAAAACGCGATTGTCGTTGATTGATTTGGCGAGTGCGCTGGCGATGAGTTCGGACTTGCGGGTGGCCTGTTGTTTTACCTGCTGCTCGTAAGCATTGAGGGTGTTGGATTTGGCTTCAGCGAGCTCGTCGGCGGAGAAGCCGTAGTCGAAGGCACGACGAAATTCTTGCTCCAAGATCGGCACGGCTTCCTGCCAGCGGTCATCGGCAGCGGTGACGTCGATCGAGCCGAGCTCAAGGTTGTTAAAAAGCGCGTTGTAGGACGCTGAACCGGCGGCAATCGCGGAGCCTTTGATTTTTGCAAGCCGCTCAAAGCGTCGGTTGATGATCGAGTGAGCGATGTCTAAGGCCAAGTGCTTGGCGCGGGTGGCCGCGCTGTCTGGCTCGGGTTGGTAAGGCCGGACTAGCGTCAGGGAAATTTCGGTGGAAGTGAGTTCTTGGTCCGCAAAAATAGCCGGCTCAATCCCTTCGGGTTGTTGAATCGTGCCAAGATCTGGGTTTTTACCGGAATTCTGCGGGTTGACCATGGAGCTAAAAGTAGTCTCGATTTTAACCTGCATCGCTTTGGGATCGATGTCGCCGACGACAATCAAAGTCATCCGCGATGGCGTGTAGTAGCGGCTGTAGAGATCGACAAAACGCTCGCGTGGAGCCGACTTGATGACTTCTTCGAGGCCGATCGGGAATCGCCGTGCAATCCGTGAATTCGGGAGTATTTTAAGGAATTGTTGTTCCATCAACCGGGTTTCGACCGAGTCACGACTGACTTTCTCCGATAAGATGACGCCGCGTTCCTTGTCGATTTCCTCGCGGGTGAGCAGGGCACCGTCGCCGAAATCTCGCATCACGGTGAAGCCAAGTTTCAGTGTTTCAGGCGAGAGATCAGGCAGGTCGAGCATGTAAACGGTTTCGTCGAAAGAGGTGTAAGCGTTGGCGTGGGCACCGAAAGAGATTCCCAACCGCTGCATTTTGGGGATGAGCTCTGCCGCAGAATAATTTTTGGAGCCGTTGAAGACCATGTGTTCAAGGAAATGGGCGAGTCCTTGCTGGTCATCCGCTTCCATTAAGGAGCCGGAAGCGATGTGTAGCCGTAAGGACAAGCGTTTCTGCGGCTCGCGATTCGGGTAGATGATGTAGCGAAGCCCGTTGGCTAAAGCTCCGAAAGTCGCGGTGTGGTCTGGAGCGATGTCGGACTCGATTTGTGGCCATGGGCTTACCGGTGGTGTCACGGAGATGGCTGCGGGTTCCGTCTCGGTGGCAGCGGGGTGGGGGGGGGAGGGCTGGACGGCGGCGGGTGTGCTTGGGACTTGCGGCGGCGGCAAGGCCAGTTTTGGGATGCTCGGTTGCGGTTGGCTAAGGCGCGGCCGGGGTGAACGGATCGAAAGCGTGGTCGCGGTAATGGCGAGGATCACGATATATATGAACGGCGTAGCCTTTTGCATGCAATCAGCGTGGTTGAGAGAGAATGGGTTTGGCAACGTTGAAAATCGAACGGGGTCCGCCTTGGAAGATTTCACGGCACTGGGTATTTGGTTTGGATCCTGAGAGTCCCATGGGTTGTTGATTTCGAGATAGTCGAAATAAAGGCGCACCCGGGTCGTCGGATTTTTCCTTAACAAAAATGACAGAGGGGCAGGCACAGGCCTGAATGGCAGTGACAGAGGGGCACAGTGACAGAGGGACAGGCCTTCTGTCATGGGCCTTCTGTCATGACAAGGTCGATTACAAGGGCGTTGGGCCGGAGTTGTAGGGGCTTAAACCGAGTTACCGGTCAGTCTTCATCATTTAAGAGGATTTCCCCTGAGCCGCAAATCACAAGTGACTTGCTTGCTCGCTCACCGTCGGTTATTTCCCTTTCTCGCCTTGCGGCTGTCTGAGTCTCCGTAGTTCAATGGATCGAACGATGGTTTCCTAAACTGTAAATCCGTGTTCGATTCACGGCGGGGACATTGACTGGGCCAAACAGAGGTAAGATTTTCAAAGGGTGATCTGAACTTTTTTTGTGAGCCGCTGCGGCGGGGAGTTCTTCGGCATCGATCCCCTCAGTGGTGGCGTTGAGCGGGGTAAATGCCTCCGCGACCGCTACAATGATAGGCGATGAGGCAGGCGGTTGCGAGATAGAGGCTGTGGTTTAGGCCAAAAAGTTCGATGCCGAGGAAAGTCGAGGCGAGTGGAGTTTTGGTGGCAGCGGCAAAGATGGCGACGAAGCCGAGGGCAGCCATTAGATCGAGTGGAGCACCGAAGGTGAGTGCCATAAAATTACCGAGGGCGGCACCGATGAAGAACAATGGGGTGACTTCCCCGCCTTTGAAGCCAGCGCTGAGGGTGATGACGGTGAAGAGCAGTTTCCACAGCCAAGCACTGGCAGGGACTGTGGTGGAGGTGAATAAGTGAGGTAGGGTGACGGCGTCGGCTCGATTTCCAAGAACACCAAGGCCAAGGTAGTCGGTGCTGCCTGAGAGGAAAAATAGGCCGATGACGATTAGCCCGCCGACGACCGGACGGAGTTCGGCACGCGGGATGTAGGTTTTGAAAGCGTGACTGAAGTGGTGGGAAAGGGTGGTGAAAAGCCTGCTGGCAAGGCCACAGGCGCTGGCGACAAGCAGGATGTTTGCGATCAGTCGGAGATTGAGGGGGGCAATTGCGGTTTGGGTCGTGAGGCAGTAGTGGGTGTGCTCGGTGCCCCAAGCGCGGCAAGTCCAGTCGGCGAGGAGGGCGCTGATCAAGCAGGGGATGAGTGCGTCGTATTGGATCCGGCCGACGATTAGGACTTCGGTAGCGAATACCGCCCCTGCGATTGGGGTGCCGAAGATCGAGCCGAAGCCGGCAGCGATTCCGGCCATGAGTAAAAGTCGGCGGGGGGCGGGCCCAAGCTTGAACAGGCGGGCGAAAGTGGCGGCGATGCTGCCGCCGATTTGCAGGGCGGTTCCTTCGCGCCCGGCGGAGCCGCCGAAGAGGTGGGTGACGAGGGTTCCGCCGAGGATAAGTGGAGCCATCCGGCGGGGGACTCCTGCGCCGGGTTGGTGGATTTCATCCATGAGCAGGTTGTTACCGCCGCTGGCGGATCTGCCGTAGCGTTGATTGATCACGCCGACACCAAGCCCTGCGATGGGCAGCAGCAACAGCAACCCGGGATGAGCGAAGCGAACCAAGGTCACGGCAGTGAGGGCCCAGAGGAAAAAGGCCGAGGTGCAACCGACGGCGATGGCTAGCAGGGTAAGCTGAGCTAGCCATTTCAAGGCAGTGCGTGGTTGGAAAGGAGGCCGAATCATCAAGCGGCGGGAATTTGGCAAATCCATTGGAAAATGGCAGGACCCAATTTCCCGGCAACTTTGAACGTTGTCGGGTAGAGTGCGAAAATGAATCTGGCGTCAATAGACGTCGCGCAAGTAGCGCTTGTCTTTTTTCAGCTGGGAAATGAAAGCGGCGGCTTGTTCGGGCGTGAGCTTGCCGTGTTCGGCGGCGATGTTGAGCAGGGCCTGATCGACATCCTTGGCCATCCGCGAAGCATCGCCACAAACGTAGAACGCGGCACCTTGGTTGAGCCAGCTCCAGAGTTCGGCACCGTTTTGTAGCATCAGGTGCTGGACGTAGAGTTTTTCCCGTTGGTCGCGGGACCAAGCGAGGTCCAGTTTGGTCAAGACGCCCGTAGCGTGAAACGCGTCGAGCTCGTCTTGGTAGAGGAAATCAGTGGCACGGTAAGGGTTGCCGAAAAATAGCCAGTTTCTACCTTGAGCGGCGGTGGCTTTACGATCTTCGAGAAATGCGCGGAAGGGCGCGATGCCGGTGCCGGGGCCGACCATGATGACGTCGGTGTCGCCGTCAGTTGGAAGCCGGAAAGCGTGATTGCTGTGAACGTAAACTCGAGGTTTGGCGGTGCTGCTGACTCGGTCGGCGAGGAAGGTGGAGCAAATTCCCCCGCGTTTGCGGCCGAAGGTTTGATAGCGGACGATCCCGACGCAGAGGTGGACTTCGCCGGGGTGGGCGCGGGGACTGGACGCAATCGAGTAGAGCCGAGGCTGGAGTTTTTTCAGGATTGAGACGAATTCCTCGGCATCGGTGAAATCGGCGGGATGGTCGAGCACCAGGTCGATGAGATCGCGGCCCCAGCAGAAATCGTCATAGGCTTTTTTGTCATCTGCGGCGACGAGTGAGCGCAGAAACGGAGAGCCGCTTTTAAGTTGCCATTTTTGGATCAGCGATTTGTTGAGGGCGCTGATGTCGTAGTGGTGAATGAGGGCATCCCGCAGCGAGACCTCGTCGCCGTTGGGAGTTGGGACCACGCTTGGCTTGAACGGCAAGTTCGCAAGAATTTCATCGACGAGTTCCGGCGGGTTCAACGGGTAAACGCCAAGGGCATCACCGACTTCGTAAGTGAGGTCTGAGCCCTCCAGTGAAAGCGCGATTTGGTGGGTTTGTTTTTCACCGGGGCCGTTGAGGTTGTAATTTTGAGCAATGGCGGCGGTGAAAGGGTTGCTTTTGGAATGAGTGGTTTCCGTCGCTTCGAGCAAGTTGTCATCACTGGCTGGGATTGCGGCCCCTGCTGGGGCGAGCTTGCTCAGGATCGCGCTGGACCACTCGGCGTAAGGCAGGTCTGGATCGACATCAACATCGACTCGAAAGTGAAGGCGGTCGGCACCGAGAGCGGAGAGGCGGTTGTCGAACTCGATGCCGCATTGACAGTAATCTGGGTAGCTGCTGTCACCGAGTGCGAGGACTGAGTAAGAAACGCCATCCAGCCGTGGGGCGGCGTCACTGAGGAGCCAGCGATGGAGGTCGGTGGCGGTATCTGGTGGCTCACCGTCACCATAGGTCGAGGTGATGATCAACAGGTTTTTTTCGGTGGCCAAGCGACTGCGGTCGTAGGTGGCCATATCATGGATTTCCGGGACGAAATTGCCTTTTTTGAGGGTTTTGACCAATTTTTTGGCGAGGCCTTCGGCGGTGCCGGTTTGTGAGCCGTAGATCACGGTGACGGGCACAGATGGACTGCTGGAAGCGATTGCGGAATTTCCTGAGGCGAGTGCTTTGGTCAGGAAATCATTGAGCCACGCCCGTTGTTCAGCGGTAAAGGGCGCGTCGTTGGGGATTTGAATCGGGAATACCATGGTTTCTGCAAGTAATCAGTCTCAGCCAAGCGGCGCAAAGTGTGCGGGGACGGCGGGTGAATCAAGCCCGTTTCGTGCCAATTTCAAGAGAGATGCCCGGTGCTGGCGGGCAGGGAAATCAGGCTTTCCAGTTGAGCGCGCCCTTTTTCAGGGCATAGACGTAGGCGAATACCAAAATTCCGGCAAATCCAGCCATGCTGGCAAGTGCGGTGGGCCCTTGTGCGACGAGATCGCGAAATTGAACGGCCCACGGATACATGAAAACCACCTCAATGTCGAAAATTACGAACAGCATTGCGACCAAGTAAAACTTCACCGAGAAGCGGGGCGAGCCTTCACCAATCGGCAGCATGCCGCACTCGTAGGGGCTGTCTTTGGTGGCGTTGCGCTTGCCAGAACGACCGAAAACGACGCTCAGGGTGAGTGTGGAAATCGCGAAGCCAAGTGCGATTAGCACCTGGAAAAGAACGGGAAGATAATCTTGTGGCATAAATTAACGGGCGGTTGAGGCAGGATGTAGAGGTCGTGACCGAAAATGGGTAGCAAAAAAACCCGCACCTTAAAAAGGCGCGGGTTTTGGTGAAAACATGACGAGTGCTTAAGCTTCGTCTTGAGCGGCGGCTTCTTGGGCGGCGGCGTAGGCGCTGGACGCTTCATGAACGCGAGCGGTGCCCTTATATTCTTTACCGATTTTTTCGACGAGACCGCGAGTTACCAAATTTTGGAGCTTCTCGTAAGCACGCAAACGTAGCATTTCTTCGCCGCCACTGACGGCATTGCGTAATTTGAGATTTGCGAAAACCCGCTCAAAAAGATCGTTGAAACCAAAGACCTTTTTTTCGGAAAGGACATTGCAAAGCTCATCGGTGACGTGGTCCGGAAGACGACGTGAGAATCGGGTGCGTTTCGTGGTGATTGCCATAACGACATGAATTTACACCTTGTTATGATAATAGCGACTTAAATTAACTAGCAAGCATATCAAAGGAAGGAAAATATCTTACAAGCACGAAATTATAATCTTCAGCAGCGCGGCAAATCCCACAGATGCCCGCTTGACAGGCGGTAGTTTTTAGCCATCGTCCGCCTCCCGTCGCGTCGGTAACGTGGCAGCAAATCGATTCCCATGAAAAAGGACCTTCATCCGAAATACAATCCGGTCGTCTTCGTTGACATGACCACCGGTAAACGTTTCATCAGCCGCTCGACTAAAACTTCCGAGAAGAAGGAAGTCATCGATGGCGTGGAACACAGTCTCATCTCGATCGGGATCACCTCTGACTCCCATCCTTTCTTTACGGGACTCGCGCAGTTCGTCGATACGGAAGGACGGATCGACAAATTCCAAAAACGCTTCGGTGCGGTTCGTCGTGTTGGGAAGCCGAAACTCGACTGATCCAGTCATTTGCCCAAATTTCACTCAAACGCCTGGTTGCCTCGTTGCGACTGGGCGTTTTGTTTTGATTGTTGCGGTTTGATCTCCAAACTTTCGCTTGTGCTCGCTAAACGAATCATTCCCTGCCTTGACGTGACCGATGGCCGGGTGGTCAAAGGCGTGAATTTTGTCGATCTGATTGATGCCGGTGATCCGGTGGAATGTGCGATTGCTTATAATCTACAACAGGCCGATGAGCTGGTGTTTTTGGACATTACGGCGTCTTCGGATCGGCGTCGAACGATGGTTGAGGTGGTTCGGCGCACCGCAGAACGGTGTTTTATTCCACTCACCGTGGGCGGTGGGATCCGCACGGTGGAAAATATGCGTGAAATGCTGCTGGCCGGGGCGGATAAAGTTGGGATCAACACTTCGGCGGTGAGCCATCCGGGTTTGGTGGATCAAGGAGCCAAAGCTTTCGGCAGCCAGTGCATCGTCGTCGCGATCGACGCGAAACGCGAGGGTCCGGGCAAATGGGGGGTTTACACTCACGGCGGGCGGACGGCGGTCGGGATCGATGCGGTGGAGTGGGCCAAAGAAGTTTGGCGGCGTGGTGCTGGGGAAATTCTGCTCACCAGCATGGATTCGGATGGCACCCAAGCCGGTTATGACATCGAGCTCACGGCGGCGGTTTCCTCAGCGGTCCGGATTCCGGTGATCGCCAGTGGTGGTGCGGGTAATCTCGATCACATGGTGGACGTCCTCAATGCCGGCAAGGCTGATGCGGTGCTAGCAGCCAGCATTTTTCATTTCGGTATGCACACGGTTGGTGAGGCCAAGCGTCATTTTGCCGAGCGTGGGGTGGCGGTGAGGCCACTAGTTTGAGGTCGCGAGCGATGAAATTTTTAGTCTATGGGCTAGGTTTGATCATGGGGCTGGGGAGTCTGAGCACTTGTTCCAAGAGTCGTGGCTTAGGGCCAGCCAAGGCGGTGCCGGTGCGCGAGGATGGCGCGGTGGACTTGCAGTTGATGAGTTTCAATCTGCGCTATGAGTCTCCAGATGACCGTGATTTGCATGCTTGGCGGCAACGGGTGGTGGGGGTGGTAAAAATGATCCGCCGTTTGCAACCGGACTGCATTGGGGTGCAGGAAGCTCTGCATGGGCAAGTGGCGGATTTATGGGCGTCACTTCCCGATTATGAGTTTTACGGGGTTGGTCGAGAGGATGGTCAGCGAGCTGGCGAATATTCTGGGATTTTTTATCGTCGCGAACGTTTCCGGGCAGACCCGGCAGACTGCGGGACTTTTTGGCTTTCCGGCACGCCCGCTATTCCGGGATCGCGGACATGGGGCAATGAGTTTACTCGGGTTGCGGCATGGGTCCGCTTGGTGGATCTCGCGACTGGCCGCGGATTTTATGTTTTTAACAGTCATTGGGATCACCAGAATCAGCAATCGCGTGAGCGAGCGGCTTTACTGATCGCGCAAAGAATTGACCAGCGGGCGCATCCGGCTGAACCGCTGGCCCTCATCGGAGATTTTAACTCAAGCGAAGCCAACCCCGGGGTGGTCTATCTGACGGGTAAGCCGGTTTCGCTGGTGGGCTCGCCGCAAGTATGGGCGAACGGCTTGCAAGACACTTACCACGCACTCCATCCTGGCGGAAACAAACGCCGAACGCTGCATTTTTGGACCGGGAGCCTTGAGGGTATGCTCAAGGTGGATTACATTTTAGTCAGCCGAGGAGCGAAAATTGAAGTGGCTGAGATCATTTCTGAGGATCAGCCGGTGTTGTCCGATCATTTTCCGGTCACGGCGCGAGTGAAATTCCCGCGATCTCCGTGAGCCAGGATGGGCCGAGGCGAGCGTTGCCCTGAGCCCGAAAACGCAAGAGCGACTGTCAAAGAAGCCCTTGTTCGCGCAGTTCTTCCTCCACCTCGTTGTAGCGTGGGGCGACGATCCCGGCGTCGCGGATGCGTTGGATTTTCCGCCGCACTCCGAACTTACTGCGCGGGCCAGTCACTAAGCTGGCAACGCCTCCGACAACGAACGGCATCAAAGCTGCGATGCCCAAGGCACCGAGGCCGATTCCAACGCCTCGTCGCGCTCCGCGGTGCATCAAATCGCCTAACAATAAACCCGCAGCAGCTCCTAAAAGAGCGGGTGCGGTCAAGGCACTGGTTTCAATCCATGCCGGAGTAGTGTCGCCATTTTCATCAGCCATGCCGAAGGCTAAACGATTTTTTGGTCGAGCCACAACTCCGGAAAACGGAAATTTGAGGGTGGCTCAATCGTCGTCAAACGGGCTGCGAAATCCCCCCGATGAAGCGGGTTAATACTCTTCTTCCTCATCTCCCGGCACTGGCGGGATGATGTCTTGGCGCATCAGCAGCCGTCCGAGGTCGAGATCGTCTAGCAAATCAGCTGGCGTGTCTCTGACGATCGCAGCATACGGTGTGATCCGGTCCAACTCGGCGATCGCGCAATGAACCATCGAGGAAATGATGTCGCCGTCGAATTTTTCGCGTTCGAATAGATTGGTGATTCGAAACACCAAGAACTCACGATCGAGGTCATATTCGAAGCCGCCGAGCGTGAGTTGTTTGTTGGCGCGGGCGAGGAGCTCGAGAACGGCAGGTAAATGTTCTTCATCCAAGCTCAGAGGAGATTCGGAAACAATGACCAAGGCGTTCAGCTGGGGATAAGCTTGAGCTATGAGATCGACCCGCGTGTGGTGGGCGTCAAAACCGGCCCGCAGGACGTCTCGGCCCTCAACGAGTTCGCAATGCCAGCCGTTTTGGCCGAAGGATTCTTCTACCGTGAGAATTTGTCGAGAATGGGGACGCATTTGATTTTAACCGTTGGAGTCGTGGGGAGATACCCGGCCAAGTACTGCTTTGGCAAGCAAGCTCCGTCGATCGCGGCGAATCGGTGCCAGTGATAAATGGATGCCCGAGGTTTGCGCGGCATCGTGATGAAGCGTGAGTCGGGTGGTTTTTTCATTCACTTCGGCATGATTCAATTCTTGCCATAAAATCAAGCGCAGCCCGTGTGCCGGTCGGAAAAATGGGAAAATTTCGAGGCCGAGCGGGGTCAGGATTAGATAGGCATGGCGGGTGAGTCCAACGGCGATACGTCCCAGCAGGATTGCTAAAGTCAAGGCCAGCAGTGCCCATGCTGGGTGTGGCAAGTAAGGGTTGATGTCTCGATAAAAGGCGGTCGCTAGTAGGGTAATGGCGACTGAGCCTAGCATTGCGGTGAGGAGCCAAAAGATGCCGGCTTGTCCCGAACGAGTGAATCTTAGCTCTTTGTCGGGGGATTGGATTTTGGTTGTCATGGTTGCGGATCAAGCGCTGCAGTTGACTTGCTTGGTATTTGAAAGCAGGGATTTGTGCGATCATTTACAGCAGGCACACAGCTGCTGACGTGGCTAGGGCTGACTGTTTTGAGCAGATTGTGAAGTGGTATCCATCGTGGCGGCTTGGATTTCTGCAGGCCGTTGGTTCGTCAGTTCGGTTTTGCCGGTCGCAGTCGCTTGTTCCAAATCGACAAAGTCATCCCCGTCGCGGTGTTGTCGCCAGAGATTGAGCGCGATTACGATTCCTAAACCGATCACCGCGAACGAGGCTTCCATGCAAAATGGCGTGGTCATGATGCCGAGTATCGTTCCCACCCACTCGCCTAAAAGTCCGGGCATTGACCGCCAACCCAACAAGAGGCCAGGCACCATCACGGTTAACACGATGAGAATGGCCACTCCGACGCTGACCTGCTTTACCCGTTCGTCTTTGAACCGTTTCATTGCTAAATTTAAATTACACCTTCATCCTTGAAAACCCAACCCTCGAAATCGATAAAAACACCGCCAGTTCTAGCTCACGAAAGATGAACGTGATGTCAACTTGCCAACGATTTCGAAGAGTCAGTGAATCATGGTTCCTGCCTGTCCGAGATGTCTTTTTAAATTATATCCTAATCGAGATCTGAAATGGTTTCACGCTCCGGGGCTCCATTTCAGAAGGGTTGTTTTTGGTTAAGTTTCACGGCTGTATTTTAGCGGAATTTCACCCCGAGTGTCTTCGTCAGCGCTTCGAGAACTTTTTGGTGGGCGGCGTCGATCTCTTCGGTTTTGAGCGTGCGGGTGGCTTCGCGATAAATGAAGCGGTAGGCGACGGACTTGCTGTCGGCGGCGATTTTCTGGCCGCTGGGATCGGTGAAGACGTCGAAGCATTCGCTGGAAATGAGCAGAGGCTCAGCGAGTTTGGCGATGACCGCTTCGATCTGGGAGTTGGGCGTGGTGAGTGGGAGCTCCATCGCGGCGTCGCGGGAGGAGCCGGGAAATTGTGGCAGATCTTCGACGTGGCTGGTGGCGGTGAGGAGCTTGCGGAGTTTTCCGAGGTCGAGCTCGGCGACGAAGACGGGGGTGATGAAGTCGAGCTCACGCTCGCGGGCAGGGGTGAGCCGGGCGAAGACGCCGATGTTCTGGTCATTGATTTTGATGTCGCTGGCGAGAACGAAGCCAGGGCGCTCCTTGGGGGTAAAAGTGATTTTTCGATCGCCGAGTAGGGCGGAGAGGATGGCTTTGAGGTCGTAGAGATCGGCAGTGCGGTCGGCTTGGGACCAGCCGGTCGGTTGGGCGGAGCCGGAGAGCAGGAAGGCGAGGGTCTCGCTTTCCTGGTCCTTCGCCTTGCCGCCGCCGGCGTTGCGGAAGACCCGGCCCATTTCGAAGAAGCGCAGCGACTTTGCCTGCTGACGGACGTTTCTCGCCGCAGAGGCGATCAGGCCGGGAACGATGCTGGGGCGCATCACGGCGTGGTCTTCGCTGAGTGGGAGTTTCACGCGGATGACGTCGCCATCTTGGAGTGGGCGCAGCAGCAGGACGTCGGAAACTTGGGCGTCTGAAATGAGTTTGATGGTCTGGCACTCGTGTAGGCCGAGCGCGGCGAGGCGGCGGCGGAGGACCATGTCAGCATCGTAAGCGGCATCGACTGGACTGGCGGGGACGAAGGTGCCTTGGAAGCGCGAGGGCACCTTGGCCAAGCCGTGGACACGGGCAATTTCCTCGACGAGATCGATGTGGCGCTGGAGGTCGGCGCGGAAGGAGGGGACTTCCCAAGTGGCGTCAGCGAGTTTGATGAGGCCGAGGCGAGTGAGGATTTCCTCGGCGTCGGGCAGAGCGATGGAGCCGCCCATGAGTTGGTCGAGTTTCTGGGCGTCGAGGGTGACGGGTTTGGTCAAAACGGGAGCTGCGCCTGCGACTTGGGTGGTCGCTTCTGCGGTGCCACCGGCGAGTTCGAGGATGAGTTTCACGGCGAAGGCTGAGGCGGTGAGGACGCCGGCAGGATCGACGCCGCGCTCGAAGCGGTAAGAGGAATCCGAGGATAGAGCGGTGCGGCGCGAGCTGCGGCGGATGACTTGCGGGGTGAAATAGGCGGACTCGAGTAGAATTTCGGTGGTGGTTTCGGTGACGCCGCTGGTGGCTCCGCCCATCACGCCGGCGAGGGCGAGGGCGGCTCCGGATTCATCGGAAATGAGGAGGTCGTCGGGAGTGAGGAGGTGGCTGGATTCATCGAGCGCGAGGAAAGTTTCGCCCTCGGTGGCGTTGCGGACGATGATGTGGCCGGTGAGTTTCGCGGCGTCGAAGGCGTGCAGCGGTTGGCCGAGTTCGTGGAGCACGAAGTTGGTGACATCGACGATGTTGTTAATCGGACGCAGGCCGATGGATTCGAGGCGCTGCTTGAGCCAAGTGGGGGATTCTTGGATGGTGACGCCGGAGATGCGGACGGCGGTGTAGAGCGGGCAAGCGGTGGGTGCGTCGAGCCGAATGGTTAGTGCGGACGAGACGTCCGGACTTCTGATTTCCAGTGGCAACAGTGGAGTTTTTAGCAATGTCGCAAGCTCGCGGGCCATGCCGCGGTGGCTGAGGAGATCGGGGCGGTTCGGGGTGACTTCGAGTTCGAGCAGGGTGTCGGAATCGAAGAGTTGTTTCACGGGTTTGCCGATTTCGGAATCGGGCGGAAGGATGAGCAAACCATCCTCACCAGCAGGTAGGCCAATTTCGGCGGCGGCGCAGAGCATGCCTCTGGATTCGACTTTCCGCATGATGGTCTCGCCGATGGTGAAGCCGCCGGGAAGTTCCGCACCGGGAAGGGCGCAGGGGACTTTATCGCCGGCTTTGTAGTTTTGCGCGCCGCAGACGATTTGGCGGAGAGTGGCTTCGCCGCAATCGACTTGGGTGACTTTCAAGCGGTCAGCATTCGGGTGCTGGACGGCTTCCATGATCTGGGCGACGACGATGCGCTCCGAGGCGATGCCTTTGGAAAGGATGCCCTCGACTTCGACGCCGGCGAAGGTGAAGAGGTCGTCGATTTCCTGGATGGATTTGCCGGATAGATCGAGGTGGGTGGCGAGCCAGTTGAGAGAGATGTTCATGAGAAAAGAGGAAGATTTTTTAACCGCAGATGGATGCAGATAAACGCAGATGGAAGAAGGGATGAAGAGTTTGAGGCACCGCGAATCTGGCGAATAAGAAATTCAAGCCCTTATCTGCGCTTAAATGATTCTTCGGCGAACTGCCAGACCGAGCTAGACTTTGAGGATGGCTTTGAGTTGGGAGATGAAAACGCCTTCATCCTTGTTGGTTCCATCAGCATTGAGGACTTTGAGAGTTTCGTTCATGACGAATAGGGCGGTGGCAGGATCGGAGAAGAGTGGCGCGAGCTTCTCCAGATAGATTCTCACTTGGTCGGTCGATCCCGCCACGTCGCGGGCGCGGGCGATGGAGGAGCTTATATGGATTGAGGAACTCAAATTTTCGTCCCAGTCGATACTGCCGATTTCCTCTTGGATCGCGTCTTCTTCTAAAAGCGAAAAGTGGCCGTCGATGCACATCGCGAGGACGAGAATATCGGCGAAGGCTTCACATTGTGATTGGGTAAGTGTCATGGTCGTATGCGGAATAGAGATTATGCAAACTGCTTAAGAAACCGCGCGTCGTTTTCGATGAGCAGACGGATGTCCTTGATGCCCCAGCGGATCATGGCGAGGCGGTCGAGGCCCATGCCGAAGGCGAAACCGGTGACTTTTTCGGGGTCGAAGGCGTTGTCTTGGCGAGACTTGTTGATGGCCTCGAAGACGGCGGGATCGACCATCCCGCAGCCGGCGATTTCGATCCATTTCGGTGCTTGGCCTTTGACGGTGAGTTTCACGTCGATCTCGAAACTCGGCTCAGTGAACGGGAAAAAGTGCGGGCGGAATCTCACTTCCGTGGCGGTGCCGAAGAGTTCGCGGAGGAAATATTCGAGGGTGCCTTTGAGATCGGGCAAGGAAACATCGGTGCCGACGTAGAGACCTTCGAGCTGGTTGAAAACAGAGAGATGGGTCGCATCGATCTCGTCGCGGCGGTAGGCGGAGCCGGGGGCGATGATGCGGATCGGTGGGGTTTGACTCTCCATGGTGCGGACTTGCACGCTGGAGGTGTGGGTGCGCAGGAGCTTGCCGGAGTCGAAATAGAAGGTATCTTTTTCGTTGCGGGCCGGGTGGTCGGCAGGGGTGTTGAGGGCATCGAAACAGTGAAACTCATCCTCAATTTCCGGGCCGTCGGCGAGTGCGAAGCCCATCCGGCGGAGGATCCGAATCGCTTCGTCCCGGATTAAAGTGAGCGGATGCAGCGAGCCGACGGAAACTTGGCGGGCCGGCAAAGTGACGTCGATACCTGCGAGCGCAGCGCGGTCAGCAATTTCGCGGAGGACGATTTGCTTCTCCTCCAGCGCGGCGGTGATCGCGCTGCGGGCGGCGTTGAGGAGCTGGCCGACAGCGGCTTTGTCCTCCTTCGGCACGTCCTTGATGCCGGCGGCGACAAGCGTGAGCGTGCCTTTTTTGCCGAGTACGGCGACGCGGGCGTCGTCAAGTGCGCGCTCGTCGCTGGCGGCGGAAATTTGCGCAAGCGCTTCAGTTTGGATGGCTTCGATTTGCTCCTTCATGTGAAAAAACAGTTAAATAGACCGAAATCCGCCAGCGGTCAAAGCCAAGCTGCGGGAGTCTTGCTGGCGGCGATGGGAGGCAGAGCCTCCTAAGTTTTTAATCAACAGTTAAACACTCAACTTATTAAGTTTATAAAAAGGATTTGCAAAAATAATGAATTTAAAATAATTGGAAATATCTCTATGATGACTCTTAAACCCAAGCAGTCCCGTCGGTTCAATATTTTTCAAATTCTCGGCCTAATCGGACTGGTCGCGATTGGCATTTTTTGGAAAAAGTTTCCGCCTGATCAAACCCATCCAATGGCGGAAGTTCAGCCGCCGCGTGCAAAACCGCGACCTGCAGCGGCAGCGGCGCAAATCCCGGCGGATGCCGTTAGGCAAGAGACCGCTGCGGTGGTGCCAGCGACTTCCAAGTTTCCAAATGTTGCGAGCCGAATCGCCTTGCCAGATTTTACAAAAATCGAAGCGTTTCAACTATGGTCAAAGCGCTGGTTACAGGCGAACTCGGCACAGCGTGCGGCGCTGACTCAAGAGGGAATTGCTCTGGCTGAGGTGCGTCGTGCTGAATTTAAAGCACTGATTGTCAGCGATCCTCGGCGGGCCTTGGCTGAGGCGGTGCCAAGAGTGATCCGCCAAGATCTACCTGCTGCGATTCAGAATTTACTGGAGCAACCTGTTTCAGCCAAAGGTGAGCTCAACGTTTATTTTGGTAAAGCTGCGCCCGGGGTTCAGATCGCAGCTGCCGATCTGATTTTACATGGCTTTGAAGCGGATGGGGTGAGCTATGTCCCTCACTTTTTTGGGCAACTCGCGAGTATCACTTCCAAAAAAGGTGTGCCTTTGCGTGGAATCGCGATTGATCGCGATTTTGCTGTGGCAGAGAATGCGGTACGTTCTTTAGAGCTAGGTGAGCGAATTGAGACTGGCACCACCGTCGAGCAGACTTGTCCGGTCTCCGGACTCACCAGTGCTGCAATCACGGAAGGTGAAACGGTTACTTTGGCAACGCCTACCGTGGAAATTGGCAAACGGATTATCCAGCTCTGTGACGATTCACATGTCACGGTATTGGAAGATAATTTCCGCACTTACATCCAAGCCAGCGGTCCGGGCGGTGGCGGTTTCTTTTACGACAATTTCCCGGGTACCAGCTCGCGCGCGATCGGTAATTTCCGTTGCCTCTACATTCGTGTCACCTACCCAGACCAACAAATCCAACCAATTACTGAAGAACAAGCCTATGCGGACATGCGCGACAACGCCCGTTTTTATCTGGAAAATTCGTATGGGAAACTGACTCAGACTGCCACCGTCACCTCCCTCGTCACTTTGCCCCACACTCTCGCTTGGTATAAGACACAAACCCAAGGGCAGGACGGGCTCAACTTGATTCATACTGACTCGTCAGCTGCTGCGCTTGCGCTGGGTTACGATTCCACTCAATTTGATTGCACCATTGTTCGCATCAATGACGGTCCACTCTTAGCTGGCTCCTCATGGGGCGGTGGCAACCGAGTCTGGCTCACTTGGAATGGGATGGATGTTCTCAATCACGAGGCGGGTCACTCATTGGGTATCAATCACGCCAATTTTTGGAATTCGCTCGATGGCACTCCCTACGGCTACGGCGAAAACGCAGAATACGGCAATGATTTTGATGTGATGGGAAACGGTTACGGTTTCAGTGCACATTATAATACCGTCAGTAAGCGTCTGCTGGGATGGCTGCCTGATAACGCGATCCATTTTGCAAAAAACAATGGCACTTATCGGGTCTATGCCTACGATCAACCTACGTTGGAAGAGGGAAAACGCTATGGACTCAACGTCGCGAAAGACAGTGTCCGTCAGTATAACCTCGAATTCCACCCTGCACGGGGCGGGCGCCTTGCCGACAGCGCGTTGGTTATTTATAGCGGCATGGGATCTAACGCCGGCCATTTGCTCGATACCACTCAACGCAGTCCTGACGGTAAAAATGATGGTGGCATCGCGGTTGGCCGTACCTATTCCGACCTTGAGGCGGATATGCATTTCACCGTCTTGGGTGTGAATGCTACTACCCCGCCATCACTCGACATTACCTTCAATCGCGGCCCATTTCCTGACAATCTAGCTCCTGTTGCTACCCTAGCAAGCACTGCCACTACCATCGCTGTCGGCGGCAGTGTCACTTTCACTGCCACTGCAAGTGACGCCAATGGCGATGCACTGGCCTATCGTTGGGAATGCGCTGATGGTGAGTCTGGGCCAAATGGCGCAACCTATACCCGCAGTTTCAGCAGTGCGGCTCAAGTGACTGTGATGCTCACCGTATCTGACATGAAAGGTGGCAACGTACGGCGCTCGGTGGTGATAGAAGTTGGAAATCATGGCAAACAAGCGGTTACCGGGACAGTCACCGCCGGTGGATTGCCGCTATCGGGAGTTTATCTTTCCAATGGCAGTAAATCTTGTTTTTCGAACACAGATGGGACTTACGCGCTGGCGGGTTTGAGCAGCGGCTCGCAAACATTCACTGCGGTCCTAAACGGTTACACACTGACTCCAACATTCACCAATCCTTTGACTGTCGCCGTCGGCACTAACACCGCGAACTGGACCGCAATTGGCGCGACTACGGTGACACTCAGTAAAGTTACCGACGCGGTCGAAGGTGGCGTCTCGGGCAGTTTCCGGCTCACCCGCAGTGGCGACACCAGTGCTGCTTTGGTGGTCTTGGTTTCACCGGTTGGCGGAACTGCCATTAAAAATACGGACTACACCTTCACGCCAGACTATGCCGATTCTGGCTCTTTCAAATCTTTTACGATTCCTGCCGGAGCAGCGACCCTCGACATCGCGGTTGCCGCGATTGATGATATCATTCAGGAAGGACCGGAATCGATTAGATTGCAACTCGCTGGAGCGGTTGGCTATCTGGCAAACACAAACAGCGCGGTGATCATGACCTTGGTCGATAATGACAGTAGCCTGCCCTTAGTCAGCGTCACAGCGCCTGATCCTTACGCCACCGAGGCCCCGTCAGGCGATACGGGAACCTTTAAATTCTCCCGCGTCGGCTCGACCACCGCAGCCTTGAATTTGACTGTCGCTTGGTCCGGTACTGCCACCAACGGCGTCGATTATGCAACTCTACCTACGACCGTCACCATTCCGGCTGGTCAAAATTTCGTCAATCTGACACTTACTCCTAGCGATGATACTTTGATCGAAATACCTGAAGATGCGATTGTTACCATTGGCGCGAACAGCAGTCTTTACCTCCTTGATAGTTCCTCTAACACGGCCACCGTCACGATCACCGATGATGACACCCCGGTAGTTACGGTTAGCGTGCCAGACGCAATTGCCTCGGAGTCGGGGCCTAATTCGGGTGTGTTTTTAGTCACTCGCAGCGGTAGTACCAATGTGGCGCTAAAAGTTTACTACGGCCTTTCCGGTAGCGCTTTGCACGGTACTGATTACGCACCATTGAACGGTGAAGTCATCATTCCCGCAGGCGCGAAGAGTGCGCCCATCGTGATCACTCCTTACGATGATGATATTGCGGAGCCTACCGAAATGGTTACCCTCGCACTCGCGAATTTTAACGACACCTATAGCATTGGCATTCCGTCGCAAGGTAGTCTCGAGCTCCTTGATAATAGCGACAGCCCGCTGGTCAGTGTTCGCCCAGGTGCTGTCGGTACCGAGGGTGGCAGTAATCCAACATTCATTTTCCATACCATTGGCAACGGCTCGGGTACGATTAACCTAAATTACACACTCAGTGGCAGCGCAACTTCTGGCAGCGATTATACCGCACTTTCCGGGACTATTAGCGTCCCTGCCAATGGCTCGAGTGATACGACCTTGAGCATTCCGCTGCTCGACGATAGCCTTGCAGAAGCGACTGAAACGGTAATTTTGAAAATCACGCCGTCGCCAAATTATCGGATTTACAATGATGGCACAGCTGAAGACGTGATCCTCGACAATGACAGCGGCGGTGACCGGGTGATGATCTCGACCGTCAATCAATTCCCCTCAGAGGCGGGTCCGGTTGTTGGGACTTTCTATATTTCACGGAAGGCCACTGTCGGAAGTTTGAATGTCAACTATGCCATTTCGGGTACAGCCACGAACGGCATTGACTACCAGTCACTCAGTGGCAGCGTGGTGATTCCTGACGGCCAACTCGGGGTGAATTTGGTGATGACTCCTATCGACGACACCGGGGTTGAAGGTACCGAAACCGTAACTCTGACTATTTTGCCGGGCACGGGCTATGGTCCAGATCGGCCGACAAGTGCCACTTATGAAATTGCTGACAACGAGAACTCAGCGATTACTGTTGGTTTCCAGCAGAGTTCCTTATTGACGAATGAAAAACCGGGGATTCTGGGTGAATATCGTGATATCCCGGTGCTGCTTTCTGCCACATCTGCGAATACGATTCGCGTCAATTTTACCTGTGCTGGTGGCAATGCTGCGGGTGACGACGTCGATTGGGCTTTCATCGATGCGGCAAATGGCAATACGCCAATTCCGGGTGGCACCTTGACGTTCCTGCCGGGAGTCACCTCACAGAACCTGCGGATACGAATTAAAAACGACAATGTTGTCGAAGGTTCTGAGATAGCTCTCCTGAAATTGCAAGCCCCTTATAATGCCTCACTGACCAGTGGTCACAGTCAACTCAGCGTCACGATTTTTGACGATCTTCCGCCAACGCTGATCACCGAAGAGCGTTGGAATGGCGGTAGTGTTTATAATAACAATACTTGGGACAGTATCCCAGCAGATTATACCAGTTATCTAAGTGGCTATACCACGGCACAGGATGTTGCGGAAAATTATTCTCGTCGGCTTAGTGGCCAAATCGTCGCGCCTAGCACTGGAGTCTATACTTTTTGGATCGCTTCTGATGATGCTTCGAGGCTGTATTTAAGCACAGATTCGACTGCCGCGAAAAAAGTCAAAATTGCCAGCCTCAGCGGTTGGACCAGCTTCCAAAATTGGGATAGCAATCCCACTCAGAAGTCTGCTGCAATCACCCTGACTGCGGGTCAATCCTACTACATGGAAGTTCAGCATCAAGAAGGCGGCGGTGGTGATCACGTTTCTGTTGCTTGGCAGGGGCCGGGATTCAGTCGGGTTCCTGTCAGCAATCCTATCCCAGACACGGCTCCCCGCACCATTCGGATGCTCACGGCAGCAAGTACCAGAAATGAGACGGATGGTACTGAGCCACTATTACAAGTTCTGCTAGATCGTGCTGCAGGTAGCACTCCAATCACCGTCAACTATTCCGCGTCCGGCACTGCGGTCAATGGTCGCAACTACACACTCCCTTCCGGGATTCTCACTTTTGCCACGGGTGAACAAATGAAAGCGATTCCGCTGATTCTACTCGCCGATAACTCTGCCGAGGTGACAAAAACCATCATCATCACTCTGTCGAATCCGTCTGGGGCCAATTTATCATCTCCTTCGTCACATACGATTCAACTCATCGATATCGCTACGCCAATCGTGAATACTGTGTTTGGCACAGCTTCCTCAAGCCAAGCGATTAACAGTGTGGTTGCCACCGCCACTGCCACTGCGAGCAGTGGGCAAACGATCACAGGTTGGTCGATCATTAGCGGCAATACAGGCAGTGTATTCAGTATGAATGCCAGTGGTCAAATTATCCTCGTTCGGCCTACCGCTCTTCTCAATCCTGAAACGATCCAACTCAGTGTCCGCGCCATGGGAAGTCTGGGTTTATCGGGTGACGGACTCGTCAATATTATTTGCAATCCTGGCACTCAAGCGGTAGCCGAAAAGCGTTGGAATGGCGACACTGCTTTCCTGAATCAAAACTGGAGCGGGACGGCTTCTTATTCCGGGACTCTTGCGACAATGACTGCCTTACAAGACATCGGCGAAAACTACTCACGCCGCTTGACCTCATTTCTCAAGACCCAAACGAGTGGTGACTACACCTTTTGGATCGCAGGCGATGACGATTGCAGGCTTTACCTTAGCACTGACGCCAATGAGGCAAACAAGGTCCTCATTGCCCGAGTGGACGGCCATACCGATTTTCAAAAGTGGGATTCAAACAGCTCTCAAAAATCTGTGACGATCCCACTCCTCGCGGGTAAATTTTATTGGTTCGAGGCTCAACAAAGAGAGGGTTGGGGCGGCGATCATGTCTCAGTTGCTTGGTCGGGTCCTGGGATTTCTCAGGTGGCGATCCCCGCCAGCGTGATGTTTGCGACGGCATCGGGGCTGAATTTCGAGGGACCTACCCCAGTTGTGTCCAATACCGCGCCCACCCTCAGCCCGCTCAGCAATCTTACTCTCAGCGAAGACGCGGTATCTGGAGTGATCGCCTTGACGGTAGGTGACGCTGAAACTGCAGCTGCCTCATTGTTGCTTAGCGCCAGTTCTTCCAATCCCTCTTTGATCCCGAATTCTAGCATCATCCTTGCGGGTAGCGGTGCGAGTCGGACCTTCACCTTGACTCCAGCCAGTAATCAGAATGGCAGTTCAATCATCAGTCTCACCGTAGATGATGGAATTACCAGCACTACAGGAACTTTCGTCCTCACCGTAACCGCACTCAACGATGCACCTACGATCACCGCGCTGTCCGATCAGACTTTGCCACTGGCGATCGCTACCAGTGCGCTACCCTTTACGGTTAGTGACACGGAAACTGCCGCGACTGCGCTGATTCTAACGAAATCTTCGTCTAACTTATCATTAGTCCCGAGCGCCAACATCATCGTGGCTGGAAGTGGGATGAGTCGCACCGTCACGGTCATTGCTGCGGCCAATCAAGTGGGTAGCACAACGATTACTTTGGGGATCAACGATGGCACAGTGACAACCAACACCCGTTTCGTAGTTAGCGTTACTGGAACCCCGAGCCAGACGTGGAGTCAGCAGTATTTTGGCTCGATTCTTAGTACCAACAATGCTGCCGATCTGGCTGATCCGGATGGTGATGGGATGAATAACCTACTTGAATACGCTTTGAGTGGTGACCCGATCCAAGCCAGTCAAACTCCGCGGCCTCTGGTGAGTCGCAGTGCTTCGCAATTAGCACTGACTTTGACTCGTACCTTGGACCGCAATGATATTACCATCACCGTGCAAGCCAGTGATAACGTGGGAACTTGGAGCAACCTTGCAAACAGCGTCAAAGGTGCGGCGATGACCGCGTTGGCATCAGGAGTCACCGTCACTGAAACTGGAACGGGTGCGACTCGCAGTGTTCAAGTTAAAGAAAATTACCCGAGTGGTGTACCGACCAAGCGCTTCATGCGGACTTTGGTCACTCGCCCGTAGGTGATGGTGAATTCGTCGAATGATTCAAGCGCCGTGGGTTGGTGGCGCTGAATCAGGCGGAGTGGGGTCAAAGAGTTTTAGCCAAGGTTTCTACGGCTGTTAGGAAAGACGGGAACTGAGGCAACCAGCCAGTGGTTTGGAGTTTTTGGCTAGAAACTTGTTTGTGGGTCCAGCCGCGTTTGCGGTTGAGGTCGCGTGGACCTGAGGGCGGGAGCGGGCGGGAGAAAATTTCGACTAATTTCTGATAACACTCGAGCTGGGTGAGCGGCGTAAAATCGCTGAGATTGAAGATGCCAAAGGCTTGGGTCGTGGCGAGATGGAAAATCGCGCGGGCGGCATCGTCGCGGTGGATTTGGTTGAGAAAACGCCGCCCGTCCTCTTCGATGACAGCATCGCCGCTGAGGAATTTCTTCAGAATCACGCTGCGGCCGGGGCCGTAAATTCCGGCGAGCCGGGTGACGCAACCGCCAGCGGTGAGGGTGAGTTGCTCGGCTTTGAGCAAAAGTGTCCCGGTTTCCCGGTCGGGGATGGCGGGGCTTTCCTCGGTGACGACAGAGCCATCGGTCTGGGCATAAACGGAAGTGCTGGAGGTGAAAAGTAAGGGCGTCCCTGGAAATTTTGCGACCAGATTGCGGCAACCGGCGACATAAACGTGCTGGTAGGCTTCTGAGCCACCACGGCCGGAAGCGGCGCAGTGGATGATAAAATCGGCGACGGGTAAATTTGCCACATCGTCGGGATTTCCGACATCACATGAAATCGTGCCCTCGCCGCCGGAAAGTGAGGTAGCTGTAACTTGCCAGCCGTGGTCACGAAATTCGCGGGTGATCGCTTGACCGAGGTAGCCATGACCGATGAGTAAAAGTTTCATGGCGGTAGTTTCAGTGAATGGAATGGATTTTTCAAGGGGCTGGCAGGAAATTCGCGCTGGGTATTTGAGCAAGACTGCTTAAGCTGTTTTGAGCCAATGGACTTTAGCATTGATCCTTACAATCTTCTCGCAGGCTTTATTTTTGGGACAATCGGGTGGGGTGCGTTCTCATACGGGCGTAAGCTGGATTTGTGGCAGCCGAAGCTGATTGGAGTGAGTTTGATGGTTTATCCTTACTTATTTACCAATGCGTGGCTGCTGTGGGGGATTGGAATCAGCCTACTGATTACATTGTGGTTTTACCACGATCAGTAATGGAATTGGATTTGCCTTGGCAGAAGCGAGATTTTTTTCACTAGTTTCCTCCGCCCATGCCAACCGAAGCGATTCTTTCTACTGCCCGCCAATTTCTTGGGGTGGACCCGACCGTTCCGATCACCCTGCAACCGATCAAGCGCGGGGCCTCGGGGCGCACAATTGTGCGGGTGAAAACGCCGGTTCATGAGTCCTTTATCGGGATTCATTGGAACGAGGAGCGCGAGGATAATTCGCAATTCATCCCAGTTGCGCATTTTCTCAAGCAGGCAAAACTGCGAGTGCCGGCGATTCTTCACGAGCGTGCGCGGCACCGGGTGGTGTTGGTGGAGGACTTGGGAGATGTGGATCTGTTGTCGTTGAAGGAGCGACCCTTTGCCGAGCGGCTGCCGTATTACCGCTCGGCCTTTGAGCAGGTAGATCGGTTGTTTTACGCCAAGCCGGCTAAGGATTTCCATCTAATGCCACCCTTCGACGCGGCGCTTTATCGGTGGGAGCAAGAGTATTTTTTTGAATTCATGGTCGAGGATTTTCTTGGGATGGATGCCGACGGGCTCCGTAAAAATGAATCATTCAGCGATCTCGCGCAGCGCCTTGGCACAGTTGCGCGGCATTTGGTACACCGAGACTTTCAATCGCAAAACTTGCTGATCAAGGATCAACAAGTTTGGCTGATTGACTTTCAAGGTCTGCGCCGCGGTCGCCAAGAATACGACCTCGCGTCACTGATTTTCGACCCTTATCTTGACCATTCAGCCGAGGAACGTGAAACGTTGCTGACGCTGTGGGAAGAAATCGCGGATGAACGGCCCTTGGAGAAATTGTTCCATGAGTGTGCCGCTCAACGCTTGATGCAGGCACTCGGAGCTTACGGCAATATCGTTAAAAACCGAGGTGACGAATGGTATCGCCCTCACATTACGACGGCGGGCCGACTGCTCGACGAGGTCACCGCAGGCACGCCGTTGCAGCCTTTGCTCGCACCCATTCTCCACGCGATTCGCGACTCACAGCGGTGATAGGTTCGTTCCATCGCCGTGCATGGGTACTGCTAGTTTCGGCGGCGGTAGGCATTGGGGCTTGGAAATTGCTTCCCGGCACGGCAGTGAATCGGATGGCGTTCATCACGGTCGCACGTAGTTTTACCGATCCGCCGCGGCAGTTGGCGGGGCAGGGGACTCCTGAGTCTCCTTGGAAATTGCGGGCCTTCAAGGCGGATTTGGTGCCCGATTCGGCTCAAGCTCCGGTGCTTGTTGCCTTGGGAAACGATCGGAATGGGGTGTTCCAATCCTCGCCGCTCGCGGCAGTCGATCTGGCGGTGATTTTTAGCAATCTCAAAAGACTGGGCGTGAAAAAAGTGGCCTCGGCAGCGCTGCTGGCTTGGGATGCACCCGATCCGATCGGATTGTTAGCTCTGGAAAAATCGTTGGTCGGTTTTGAATCGTTGGTGATGGCCGCGCCCTTGAGCCGCGGCGCGGTTGCGGCAGTGATGCCGCCTGCTTTTCGGCGGGCTTCGCTGGCACTTGCGGCGGTCCACGGCAACACCTCAGCCTTGCCGGTGGTGAACCGGGTTCCGATCCCTGATTTGATTTTGGGCGGCGAAACCGCGACGGCCGGGTTTTCGCTACTGGAATCCGAGTCGCCGACGCTGTTGAGCCCACTGCTCGCCCGTTGGGAAGATCGGGTGATTTTGGCCTTTCCGCTGCTCACGGTGTTGCAACGCTTAAATCTGCCACCGACGGGGGTAGAGGTGCGGCTTGGGGAATTTCTAAAGC